>NZ_JAYESI010000021.1:0-156888 GCF_041903675.1 Corallococcus sp. RDP092CA
TACCGGCCGACGCGCACGCAGGGAGCGCTGTCGATGAGGAGGCGGGGGGCGTCGGCGTCGTAGCTTTGAAGCAACCTCCGCTTGCCTTCGAGCGACAGCGCCTCAGCCGCCATGTCAATGCCGCGCAACGCCCCTTCCGGGTCTACCGGCTCGAACTCTCGAGCTGCCTTCGCCTCCGCCTGCAGCTTGGCCTCCATGGCCTTGAGCAGCGCGGCGACCTCCTCGGGCACTTCCAGCGTCACCTTCACCATGGCCGGGATTTCTCCCACGCCTTGGCCTGCTCCCGCCAACCCGCGCTTTCGCTCAGGCGATGCTCAGGATCAGATCCACACCCAGTATTCGGGCTCCACCATAGGTACGAGCGCCGCGCTGCGTAGAGTCGCGGTCTTTCCAACAACACCCTCGTAGACCCGCGCGTGCTGCACCGGCCTACCTGCGTTCGCAGGAAGGGCGGGGAGTGTCCACACGCAGGCAGAGAAGTGTTGAGGCGTCTGAGCCGGGCATAATTCCGACCTCTATCAAACGGAAGGGAGGCCCCAGCGGCTCGTCATTCGCATCGCTCACGTCATGACGCACGTTTTGACGCACTCATGACGCAGCGACTGAATTTTGGGTAGGCACAGCGCTCATGCCAACCCAGGTGGGTGCAGTTGTCAGTGAGCGATGAACGTCGCTGGCAGCAGTGCCTTCGCGTTGCGGGCCTGGAAGAGGCTGTCCTTCAGGTGGAGCTGGACGACTGCGCGCCCACGCTTCTCCAGGTCAGAGCGCTTGGAGGTGAACTGGATGGTGGCGGTCCGCGTCTGGACGAGTCCTGCTGAGTCCGGCGTCTGGTAGGCACCGGTGTCGTCGAAGCGAATGGTGACGTCCGCCGTGTCCGCGTCATGAGGGAGGTACATGTACCCCAGCAGGTGTGCATGGTTCTCCACCAGGTCCATCTGCCTCGCTGAGTGGACGGGCTGGAAGTGCACGGACTTGCCTCCTGTGGAGACCTCAACCGTGCCCAGGCTCAACACCAACTTCTCGTACTTCGCCGAGTCCTGCCCCAGCAGGCGCACCTCGAACCGGTCCCCCTCGGGCTCCACTCCGACCTGGACAGTGGTCTCGCTTCCGCCGCAAGCCCCCAGCACCATCATCAGGAGCACGCCGCATACCGCCATCGCCTTCGTGTTCATGTTCATGTTCTTTTCCCCCTCCGCTTTCAGAACTTTGGTTCCAGGGCATTCGACATGCCCCAGATAGGATTCAGTCTCCAGAAGGCCTTGCTCAGCGGCACGGCAGTCCTCAACCCGGACTGGTTGTGCGACGTCAGTCGTCGCAGCGCCTCTTCACGAAGGACGCGCCCCCAACTCCCGCCCACGCCCACGGTTACCGCGGGGGCTTGGGTGCCGAAGACTCGCTCATTGCAGATGGCGGTGAGCCATTCGCGCTCGAGTCGCACGTCCAGTGACTGCGCATCCGAACGGAGGTGTCCGTCGGCGGAGAGGGTGGGGTGGGCCCAAAGCACGCCCAGTGCTTCCTCCTGGGTTTTCACCATTCCCAGTCCGCTCGCCAGAGTAATGGGCCCCGGGGCCAGGCACTCAGACAGGGCCTGCTCGCTTGAGCCGAAGAAGCCTCGCTCACGTGTCACCGGACGAGGTGAGGGCGCCGGAGGCAGGTTGAAGGCGCAGACGGCGCCGTCCGCGAACTGCGTCGTCGGTCCCGTGCTCACCGTGGTCAGGTTCCCCGTGGCCAGGTCCACCGAGTAGAAGGTGTTGGCGAGGGTGCTCCCATTGGAGGTGCCGTAGAAGAAGAGCTGTCCCGTCGTCGTGAAGGTGACGGAGATCATGTTGTTGTCGACGGAGGGGACACCGTCGATGAGGGCGGGGAGGGGGTAGTCCGAAAACGTCCCCGTCAGCGGATCGACGATGGTGAGTCGCTGGGAGAGGACGTTGAATCCGTAGATTTGCCCGTTCAGCGGGTTCACCGCGAAGTCCGACAGGCTGAAGGTGCTGAGGTCACCCACTACCACCTCGGAGAGCACTGCGCCGGTCGTGGAGTCGACGCGAATCATCCGGTTGCTCGCGCGTTCGAACCCCAGGTAGGTGCCGTCCTGAAGGATGGTGCCCGCGCCCCAGATGGCCGAGTTTGACGCGCCGGTGACGAGGGGCGCGATAACGGTGGCGGAGCCATTGGCGTCCAGGCGGATGAAGCTCGGCTGGGTAAGGCCATCCGAGGAAATGGCATACAGGAAGTTGTCCACGTGGTTGAAGGCGAGCGCGTTGTACGGCAGGCTTGTCTCGCCCTGGAGGCTCAGCGTGCCAGCCGTGGGGTCGAAGATGTAGAGGAGGGCCGGCCCCGTGGGCAACCCAGCGTCGCTCGACGAGGCCGTGGAGATGTAGACGGTGTCGTCGCAGTAGAGGATGTGCTCCTGCTCGCACTTGACGTTGACGCTACTTTGGCTGGAGCCGACGTCCCAGCCCGCCGTGAAGACGTTGGTGAAGGTGACGTCCTCATTGGGCGTGTCCGGGCTGGAGTCGCGCCCGCCCAGCGCCACGCAGGCTTCGTAGCTATCCACCGTGTATTGGCATTGGTACGTGACAGACTGCCCCACTGGCACCGTCAAGGGCGGTGCCGGGCTGAACGTGCAGTCTGTCAACAGCGGGTCGGCTACCGACAGCAACTCCGAAGGGAGCGTCGGGTGGATGTTCGTGACCTCGAACGTGAAGTCGAGCGTGGCAGGGTAGGTGTTGACCAGCGCCTGCTTCTGCCCATTTACCAGTTTGTCCACGCGAAAATCATGCGCCCATGCTGCTGGCGCACACAGCGCCCCTCCAAAAAAGACTCCCAACCATCCGCATTTCATTGTGTGGCTCCCCATCCGGGCACCGAAGCCCGGGAGTGAGCGCGCCAATGCATGGGAAATGCCTTTCCATATGTTGAGAGGAAATGTACTTCCATGTGACATGGCCCTGCGCGAGTGGGGTAATGGATATGTACTGCAGCCAGCGGCTCTCACATCCCGGAGGGCGCAAGTGTCAGGTGGGTCATCCAAAGGAATTGCTGGGATGCAGTAAATTCTGAGGATGCGTCCATGACGAATTTACCGGAGGACGTGGCTCGTTCTTCGGGGCCACCTCAAATCGCTGGAGGGGGCGCGGGGGGCGCAGCCGGCCGGCACACTCGAAAGCCCGAAGGGCTCATGCTGAAGCTGTAGTTCGGAAGACTTCGCAGTCTTCATCCTGTTGCGTCAACGGGAGGCGGCCCGCAGAGACTTCCGAACCAGCACTGAAGGACTACGCTGTCTCCCAAAAGGTGATGGCGTGCAGGTGGACGAGGACCTCGTTGCCCGACCAGCCGAGAAGAAGGTCAAACGGCCCCACGGTCAGCAGTGGTAGGTGCAGCACCATTCCGTTACGAAGCACGAGGACGAGCGGCTTTCCGATGGAGGGAAGGAAAGGGCGCGGATCCGCGACGGGTCTGCGCGCAGGTGTGGCCTTCGCTCGCTGTCCTCCCTTGGCGAGTTCAGGGAGATGGACATGCGCCATCCCCATGGTGCGCCAGGCCGAATGCTTCGCGAGCAGCAGCAGCTCCAGCTTTTCGATTCGCCCGTTGAGTCTGAAGCGGAACGCCAGCGGGCGAGTCTCCTGGAGGTTGTCGACGAGCGTCCGGTCCCGCATGAGGCCGACTACGGTCGCCTGTGAGTTGATGAGGTTCTGAACGAAGGTATCGATGGCCGCAGGCGAGACCTCCTCTCGTGCGGTCCGGATGTCGAGCCGGCGCCGCTCCTTCCAGACAGCGGTCGCTGTCTGCTGCTGGAAGTCCTGCATCAGCGTCCTCAAACGGAACGTATCGGGCGGCCAGGTCGCGGCGGCCTCACGCAGCTGTCCCCGGCGACGGCGTCGACGCAGAGGTAGGGGGGGGCCTCCGGAGTCGGGCGGTGCTCAGGCTGAATCGCATGAGCCACCTTGAAGGTTTCTGGGATGTGGCCATGACGCCAGTCCGCGGGACGCGGGGTTCCGCGAATGTCTCTGAGCCCCTGTGCTCGAGCGAATGTCTCGAGGTGCTTGAGGAGTAGCGGCCCGTGGTCTGGGTGGCAGCGCTTCTCGTTGCAGGCGATTTCGTTCAGCGTCACAGCGTCATCGTCGAACGTGCCGACGAAGGCGAGCGCTGGCCTCTCGGAGCGTCCGGTGTCCGCCTCGTACAGGTAATGGTCCACCGCGCCGCGCCGTTGAAGTCGCGTCACGAAGACCTGCCTGTCGGCAAGCTGGGCAATCTCCACCAGGGCTTCGCCCGCGGCGAGGCGCTTCTCGATTCGAGCGAGCAACTCCGCCTGGCCTTGGGTCTCGCGTTCGATGGCGTGAAGCGCGCTGCTCATGCCTTCCGCCCGAGTGGCCGCTGCCTCATACCGACCGGCGTAGCCCAGTGTGATGAGGTTCAGCAGGCTGCCTTCCGCCATGGATGTCCCCTCCGCGTGCTGTGAAAAAACGGCGAAGGTAGCAGTCCATGCTCCGCTCGAAAACTGCGTGGAAACCCATGCCTTGTCGCGCACGTCAGGGCGCGCGTATTGCGCGTGGTGGCGGTCCTTCCTCGTGGCCTGCCCGCTCGTCACAGGGGGCGTGCCCAGGCGCCGCTGGTGGCGCTGCGCTCCCGTGTGACACGGCCGCTCCAGGCGGAGGGGCTGGGCCAGCGTTCATCGGCCTCTTGGCGCTCTCGGAGACTCTTGGGGCGCTCTGGACCGGAGTGCCGACCGCCCTACGTGGCGGGGCAAGCACTCCCCGTGAAGTGGCGGCGGCGACGGTTGATCCGAGCCATCCGCGGGTGGCTTCACTTTGAGTATCGATTGCGAGGGCTCTCCCCGACCTTGTGCCGCCCCCTCCGGGTCCAGCAAAGCAGGTAAGAGACGCGACCAGAAACCAGAGAGAGACGCTCTCCCAGAAACCTCAGAGCGGAAAGAGCGGGTCTCCGGGGGAATGTTGTTAACCGCCACCCCCAACGGTTAACAGCACCTGTTAACCACTCTCGGCCTCTCTCTCCCCAAAACAGGTGAAAGAGCGGTCCAGAGAGCCCAATCGGCGGCGGAGAAGAGGGGCATCTCGCTCTACGGGGTAGAGAGCCGAGAGCGCCCTCTTCAGCACCGCGAGGAAAAATCCCTTGGGATTCAGCGGCTTAAGCACGAAGGCCCCGCGATATCATCGCGAGGCCCTTGTTAAACAAAAAGGGCCCTACCGGTTGGTAGGGCCCTTCAAGTAGCTCCCCGACGTGGACTCGAACCACGGACATGGTGATTAACAGTCACCCGCTCTACCAGCTGAGCTATCGGGGAAGATGTCCCGTCGCGGCGGTGCGTTGCCGTGACGGATGCGACTTCTAGAGAACCGAGCCTGCCCTGTCAACTGTCCTGTTCGATCCGATCTCCCGGCTTACTTCGCAGCCCTGGTCCGCCCTTCAGGGCCTGAGCTCCGTCGTGTCCGATGCGCTTGCTCGCGTCCTCTCGGGCGACCCCGCCGAGCGCGTCCTCGACCGGACCCTGCGTGCCCACCGCGACCTGTCCCGCGAGGGGCGCCAGGCGCTGAAGGAGGCCGTCTTCAACGTGGGCCTCTGGCGCCGCCGCCTGGGGTTCCTCCTGGACTCGCCGGACGCGCCTCCCTCCGCGCTCCTCTTCGCGCTCATGCATGGCCTGGTGGGCGTTCCCGCCTCGGACGCCGCGTCGTGGGCGGGGCTTGCGGCTCCGGTTCCCCTGCGGACCGGGACGCCTCCGTCGCTCGCGCTCCGGGCCTCGCTGCCGGACTGGCTCGCGGACCACTTCTCCCGTGAGCTGGGGACGGAGGCGGAGGACTTCTGCGCGCACCTCAACGTCCCGGGCCCCATCACGCTCCGGGTGAACCCCGCCCGCCTCTCCCGGGAGGCCCTCGCCGCGCGCCTGGCCTCCGAGGGCGTCTCGACCCGCCCTGGCGCCTGGAGCCCGCTGGCCCTTCATGTCGAGGGGCCCCGGCCGAACCTCTACGCCCTGTCGTCCCTCCGTGAAGGCCTGTTCGAGGTCCAGGACGAGGGCAGCCAGCTCCTGGGGCTCCTCGTGGAGGCCCGCCCCGGGGAGACCGTGGTCGACCTCTGCGCCGGGGCAGGGGGCAAGACGCTCCAACTGGGCGCGGCCATGAGGGACTCCGGCCGGCTGCTGGCCTACGACCCGGATGCGGAACGGCTGGACCGGCTCCAGCAACGCGCCTCCCGCGCCGCCCTCACCCGCGTCCAGGTGCTCCGGACGCCTCCGTCACCCGGCCTCGACGCCGACCGCGTCCTCGCGGATGTGCCCTGCTCCGAGCTGGGCTCGCTCCGCCGGGGGCCGGATCTCCGCTTCCGGCTCACCCCGGACTCGCTCTCCCGGTTCACCGCCGTCCAGCGGGACATCCTCGCCCGGGCCGCGGACGTGGTGCGCCCCGGCGGCCGGGTCGTCTACGCGACCTGCACCGTCAACCGCGCGGAGAACCAGGACGTGGTCGTGGACTTCCTCCGCTCCCATCCCGACTTCCACGCGGTGCGGCCGGGCGCCGGATGGCTTCCGGACGCGTGCCTCCAGGACGGGTTCCTCTTCGTCACCCCACACCGGCACGGCACGGACGGGTTCTTCGCGGCCGTCCTCGAGCGCGACCCGAAGGGGTAGGGCGGCCAGCGGGCGGACGAGCGCTCCAGGGGGCCTCGTGCCTCCGTCCCGCGGTACTCAACGCTTCGGGCCCCGGGCTCCCTGAAACACCGCGTGGCCCTGGCACCGGGTGCTATGAAGCGCTGCGTGCGTTGGCTCAAGCCCCTTCCGCTCCGTCCCCGCGACACGGTGCAGGTCGTCGCCCCCGCGGGCCCCTTCGAACAGGCCCCCTTCGAGGCCGGCCTGCGCATCCTCTCCGAGCGCTACACCCCCGTCGTCCGACCCGACATCGGCGCCTCGCATCGCTACCTCGCCGGCGACGACGCCCGCCGCCAGGAGGAGCTGTCCCACGCGCTCCTCGACCGCTCCACCCGCGCCATCTTCTGCGCCCGCGGCGGCTATGGCAGCGCGCGCCTCCTGCCGGAGCTGCCGCTCGACAAGGCCGGCCCCGTCTCCTTCACCGGCTTCTCCGACCTCACGTCCATCCACTGCGCGCTCCAGGCCCTGCACCGCGTGTCCTTCCACGCGCCCGTCCTCACGCAGCTGGGCCGCCAGTCGTCGCAGGTCCACGACGCCTTCTTCCGCCTGCTCGAATCCCCGGAGGCCCCGCCGCCCCTCACCGGCAACGCCACCTACGTCCCCGGCTCCGCCGAGGGCGTCCTCGTGGGCGGCAACCTGTCCGTCTTCTCCCGGCTCCTGGGCACGCCGTACCTGCCGCCGCTCGACGGCGCCGTGCTCCTCCTGGAGGACGTCACCGAGCGCCCCTACCGCATCGACCGCATGTGGACCCACCTGCGGCTCGCCGGTGTCTTCTCCCGCGTGCGCGGCATCGTCCTGGGAGACTTCACCGCCTGCGAGGAGCGGGACGCGAGCTACTCCAGCGCGGACGTGCTCCGCGAGCTGGCGCGCGACGCGAAGCTGCCGTGCGCCGCGGGCTTCCCCATCGGCCATGGCCCCATCCACTTCCCCGTCGCCCTGGGCACCCACGTGCGCCTGGACGCGGATGCCGCGCGCCTCACGTTCCTCGAAGGCGCGGTGAGCCCCGGATGAGCCAGCACCCCATCGCCAACCTCCAGGCCGTGCTCGACGACGGCGTGGCGCTGGGCATCTTCCCCGCCGCCCAGGCCGTGGTGCTCCACAAGGGCGTGCAGGTCTTCGGCGGCGTCGCCGGCGACGTGAAGGGCGACACGCGCTTCGACCTCGCGTCCCTCACCAAGGTCCTGTCCACCACCGCGCTCTTCCTGCGCCTGTGGACCGAGGGCAAGGTGGGCCCGGACACGCTCGTGTCCCGCTACTTCCCCGGCTCGCCCGCGGGCGACGCGGGCGTCACCGTCGCGGATCTGCTCTACCACCGCTCCGGCCTGCCCCCCTTCGTCCCGTTCTTCGCGGACGCCCTCAAGGCCCACCCGGAGCTGCTCGACGCCGCCTGCCCCGCGTCCGTCCGCGCCCAGGTCCACGCGGACGTCCTCCACGCCGCCGCCGCCACGCCGCTCGACGCGCCCGTGCGCTCGAAGTCCGCGTACAGCGACGTGGGCTTCATCCTCCTCGGCGACATCCTCGCCCGCGCCGGCGGCGCCCCGCTGGACGTGCTCTTCCACCGCCACGTCGCGGAGCCGCTGGACCTCCAGGCCCGCTTCCACCGCCTCACCGACTTCCCCGCCGACGGCGCCACCGCCC
This sequence comes from Corallococcus sp. RDP092CA, assembly GCF_041903675.1. Taxonomy (NCBI): domain Bacteria; kingdom Pseudomonadati; phylum Myxococcota; class Myxococcia; order Myxococcales; family Myxococcaceae; genus Corallococcus; species Corallococcus sp. RDP092CA. The sequence goes on from NZ_JAYESI010000021.1 coordinate 8,294, forward strand.
CCACCGGCGCCATGCGCCCCCGCGAGCCCGCCCCCGGCCAGGAGTCGCTGTGGAAGGACGTGCCGTCCCAGCCGTCCCGCCCGGGTGAGGTGGACGACGACAACGCCTGGGTGCTGGACGGCGTCGCCGGACACGCGGGCCTCTTCGGCACCGCCGTGGACGTGGCCCGCTTCGGCCAGGCCGTGCTGGAGGGCGCCGCGGGCCGGCACTCCGCGATCGCCCCCGGGCCCCTGTGGCACCGCGCGCTCGCCACCGACCCGCTGGTGGAGGGCAGCACGCGCTCCATGGGCTTCGACTCGCCGTCGAAGGGCTACTCCAGCGCGGGCCGCTTCATCGGCGACACGCCGCCGGGCGCGGTGGGCCACCTGGGCTTCACCGGCACCAGCCTCTGGGTGGACCTGCGGCGCTCGCTCGTCGTCGCGCTCATCACCAACCGCGTGGCCCAGGGCCGTCAGGACCTGCGCATCCGCGACTTCCGCCCCGCCTTCCACGAGCTCGTCGTGGAGGCGCTCGACCTCCACGTCCTCCCCTGAGGAAACCGCAGCATGGCTGACGACAACGGCAACGTCCTCGACACCCTCGACCCGAAGTCCGTGCGCCGCATCCACCTGGTGGGCGTGGCCGGCACGGGCATGGGCTCCTTCGCCGGCATGCTCAAGGCCGCCGGCTACGACGTCACCGGCAGCGACGAGAACGTCTACCCGCCCATGAGCGACATGCTCCGGACGTGGGGCATCCCCGTCAGCACGCCCTACGCGCCCGCCAACCTGGACGCCGCGAAGCCGGACCTGGTCATCATCGGCAACGTCATCCGCCGCGTGAACCCGGAGGCCACCGCCGTGCGCGAGCGGGGCCTCAAGCAGATGAGCTTCCCCGCCGCCCTGGGCACGCTCTTCCTGGACCGCTCGCACTCCGTCGTCGTCGCCGGCACGCACGGGAAGACGACGACGTCCTCGCTCATGGCCCACGTGCTGGTGGCCGCGGGCCGGGACCCCAGCTTCCTCGTGGGCGGCGTCACCCAGAACTACTCAGGCAACTACCGCGTGGGGAGGGGCCCGCACTTCGTCGTCGAGGGCGACGAGTACGACACCGCCTACTGGGACAAGGGCTCCAAGTTCCTCCACTACCGCCCGCGCACCGCCATCATCACCAGCGTGGAGTTCGACCACGCGGACATCTTCCGCGACCTGCCCCACTACGAGGCCACCTTCGAGAAGTTCGTGCGCCTGGTGCCCACGGACGGCCAGCTCGTCGTCTGCGCCGCGTACCCCAACGCCGTGCGCATCGCGCGCGGCGGCGCCGCGCCCGTCCACACCTACGTGGCCCGGGAGGGCGCGGACGCGGACTACACGCCGAGGCAGCTCTCCTTCGGCCCGGAGGGCGCGCGCTTCAACGTCATCGAGAGGGGCCAGGACCTGGGCACCGTGACGCTGCCCCTGTCCGGCGCGCACAACGTGGAGAACGCGCTCGCGGTCATCGCCGCCGCGCGCGGCCTGGGCCTCACCTTCGCCGAAATCCAGCAGGGCCTGTCCTCCTTCCAGGGCGTGAAGCGCCGGCAGGAGGTGCGCGGCGAGGTGGACGGCGTGCTCGTGGTGGACGACTTCGCGCACCACCCCACCGCCGTGCGGGAGACCATCGCCGCCATCCGCCACCGCTACCCGGACCGGCGCCTGTGGGCCATCTTCGAGCCGCGCTCCAACACCAGCCGCCGCAACATCCACCAGGAGGACTACGCGCACGCCTTCCCCGGCGCCGCGCGCGCCAGCCTCAAGGTGCCCGAGCGCCACGACAAGGTGCCCGAGGGCGAGGAGCTCAACGTCCCCAGGCTCATCGAGGCGCTGAAGGGCCAGGGCATCGCCGCGGACGGCGCCACCGACGTGCAGACGCTGGTGGACCGCGTCGCGTCCGAGGCGAAGGCCGGTGACGTGCTGCTCGTCATGAGCAACGGCTCCTTCGGGGGCTTCATCGACAAACTGCTCACTGCCCTGAAGGTCCGGGCGGGGAAGGGAGCCTGAAGCCATGCGCCGTCCGTTCCTCCTCTCGCTGGGAGCCCTGGCGTTCGCCCTGGGCTGCGCCGCGGCGCCCTCCTCGTCGCTGCCCCCGCTCACGGACCGCACCCGCGACGCTCCTCGCTCCAGCGCCTCCGCCCTGCGGTCGTCACCGCAGGCCCCGGGGCAGCCGCTGGCCTTCCAGGTGAAGCGCTACCCGGACAACTCGACGTATGACCTGAAGAGCGACCGGGGACAGGTCGTCCTCTTGGACGTGTGGGCCACGTGGTGCGAGCCCTGCAAGGACGCGCTGCCCATGTACGCGCAGCTCCAGAAGGAGTACGGCGCGCGGGGCTTCAAGGCCTACGCGCTCAACGTGGACGAGGACGTGCGCGCCATCCCGCCCTTCCTGGAGGAGGCGAAGGTGGAGCTGCCCGTCCTCCTGGACGCCAACGCGCTGGTGTCCGAGCGCCTGCTGAAGGTGCGGCTGATGCCCACCACCTTCCTGATTGACCGCAAGGGCGTCATCCGCCACGTGCACGAGGGCTTCGCCGAGGAGTTCCTCCAGCAGTTCCAGACGGAGATCGAGCAGCTGCTCGCCGAGCCCGCCTCCTAGCGCGCACCCGAGGGACACGCACCCATGGCCCACGAACCGGAAACGCCCGCCGCGCTGCGCCGCACCGCGGAGGAGGGCGCCCGCATGGCCGGACGCATCCTCCGCGAGCGCTTCCCGCAGCACCGCACCATCGAGTTCAAGGGCGGCATCGACCTGGTGACGGACGCGGACCGCGCCTCCGAGGAGGCGCTGCTGGACTTCCTCCGGGCGCGCTACCCGCGCCACGCCGTCCTCGCGGAGGAGAGCGGCGCGACGCAGGGCAGCGACACCTTCCGCTGGGTGGTGGATCCGCTGGACGGCACCACCAACTACTCGCACCGGGTGCCGCACTTCTGCGTCAGCGTGGCGGTGGAGGGGCCGGAGGGCACCGTGGCGGGCGCCGTCTACGACCCCATGCGCGACGAGCTCTTCTCCGCCGCGAAGGGCGAGGGCGCCACGCTCAACGGCGTGCCCCTGAAGGCCAGCCCCACGGACACGCTGGAGCGGGCGCTCCTGTGCACGGGCTTCCCCTACGACGTGCGCGAGCGCCCGGACCTGCCCGTGGGCCTCTTCTCCCAGCTCATCCTCCTGGCGCAGGGCATGCGCCGCACCGGCAGCGCCGCGCTGGACCTGGCGTACGTCGCGGCCGGCCGCTTCGACGGCTACTTCGAGTTCGGCCTCAAGCCCTGGGACATCGCCGCGGGCGGCCTGCTGGTGGCGGAGGCCGGCGGCGTCATCGTGCACATCGACGGGCGGCCCTTCGATGTGCGCAAGGGCGACGTGCTCGCGAGCGGCGCGAACCTGGCGCCCCTGCTCATGGCCCAGGCGAAGCGCTTCCTGGACGAGATCGGCTGGACGTCGCGCGCCTAGAAGAAGCTCTCCGGCACGAAGACGATGTCGCCGGCCTGGAGCAGGAAGTTGCGCTCGCGGCCCACCCCGATGTCCTCCACGGGCACGCGAATCTTGCGCTCCTGCCCGTCCACCACGCGCGTGACGAGCGTGTTGTTCTTCGCCGCCAGCTTGGTGAAGCCCCCCGCCAGCGTGATGGCCTGGATGATGGACACCTCGCCGGTGACGGGGAAGGTGCCGGGCTTCTGCACCTCGCCGAAGACGAAGATCTTCTGCGAGTTGTACTCCCGCACCAGCACCGACACCTGCGGGCGGCGCAGGTAGCGCGCCAGGCAGTCGCGCAGCGCGTCCGCCGCGGCGCTGGCGGTGCGGCCGGACAGCGCCACCTTGCCGCACAGGGGATAGTCGATGGTGCCCTCCGGCGACACGCGCCAGGTGCCGGAGTGCTCGGGCTCCTGGAAGACGCGCACCTCCACCACGTCACCGGGGCCCAGGTTGCCGCCGGACGTCGCCGCGGCCTCCGTGGACGCGGCCGGCGTGGGCGGAGGGGGCGGCGGGCGCGTGTCCGCGTGACACGCCGACAGCACCGCGAGCAGGAGGACCGGGAGGACGACGCGGGGCCGCGAGGGACGCATGGGCGCGGAAGAGGGCCTCAGTAGGAGACGGACACCCGCGCGTAGCCTTCGTGGCGGGTGTAGTTGAGGCCGGCGGCGCCCAGCGACGAAGAGCGGGTGCCCAGCATGTAGCCCACCGCGCCCACCAGCCAGGGGCGGATCTGGTACTCGGGCCCCAGGTCCAGCGTCAGCAGCGTGTCGCCGCGGCCGCCCGCGAAGGAGAGGAAGTCCAGCGCGCCCATGGCGTGCAGCGCGAGCTTGCTGCCCATGACGGAGCGTCCTTCCGCGTAGACGCGGTCGTCCCGGAAGGTGCCGTAGGAGGCCACCGGCTCGAAGGCGCGCAGGTAGCCGCCCTTCACGGTGAGCGACGGGCCCCAGAGGTACGTGCCCTCGACCTGGCCCACCGCCGTGCCGCCGCCGCTCGAGCCCAGGTTCTGGCTCCAGCCGGCCTTCGCCGTCAGGGTGATGCGCGGGGACACGAGGCCGGACACGCCCGCCATGGCGTGCAGGATGGCCGCGCCCGGCGTGGTGGTGTCGTTGAAGTAGCCCCGGTACTCCAGGCCGGTGTCCACCACCACCGCCGTCTTGGGCAGGAAGCGCCAGCGGCCCTCCGCGCCCAGCCGCAGGTTGCCGTAGTTGAACTGGCTGGCGGCCAGCGGATCGCAGGCGGCGTCGGTGCAGCCCACGGGCGTCACGCCGCCCAGGGGCTCGAAGAACTCCATCGCGTACGCCAGCGACGGCGTCACCTCCAGCGCGCCGCCGCCGGGCTTCCACTGCGCCTTCACGCGCGCCTCGTTGAAGAGGCTGAGGACGCCCGCGCCCAGCGCCGCCGTGCGCGTGCGGTCCGAGCGCGTCAGCTCGTCGCCCACCTCCACGGACAGCGTGCTCTCCTGGTCGAACCGCAGCGCCAGCTCCGCCGCGCCCTCCAGGTGCGACGCCGCGCTCGAGCCCGCCGTGAGCAGGCCCGTGTAGGCCACGTAGTCCAGGTTGCCGCGCAGCGCGATGGCCAGCTTGGGGGACGGCACCTCCAGCATCAGCCCGGGGCGGATGTGCAGCGCCAGCTCTCCGGACAGGTCCGGGGACACGGGGCCGGTGCCCGCGTCGCGGAAGTAGCCCACGCCGCTGTCCAGCCGCGTCTCCAGGTCCAGCGTCGGGTGCAGCCGCCCGTTGCCCACCTTGAGGCCGTTGCCACCCGGAGGCTGTCCGCCCACGAAGGCCTGCGCCGACGCCCCCGCCGGCAGCATCGCCGCGAGCGCCAGGGCCCCGAGGGCCAGACGGAATGTCCCAGGCTGCGTCATGGTGTCAGGGGCGCTCCAGGTGGTGAGACGGCGGGCATAGCACGCGGGTTCCCGCACCGGAACAAACGCTCCAGGCCCGGAGCGCGCAAGGTGGGCAGGCGGCCAGCCACTCAGTCCACGGGGCTCGCGGGAGGAGGCCGGACCACCAGGTCCGACGGCGGCGGGGGACGCGTGGGGTCTCCACCAGGCAGGTTGTCGGGCTCCTCCACCTCCACGAAGAGGTTCTCGTCGGTGCGGAAGGCGAGCTGGCCGATGCACTCCTCGGCCTCCGAGCGCAGCTGACCCACCTTCTGCTGGGCGATCATCACCTTGGTGAACTCGTGCTCGCCGGGCGCCGCCTCGCTCTTGCTGACGGCCTCCTGGAGGGCCACGTCCGCCTGCTCGGAGATGCGCAGCAGGCCCTTGATCTGCGTCAGCTTCTCGTTGGCGCAGTTGAGCTTCACCACGTCCTTGGTTCGCCGCGCCTCCTCGACCTTCTCGAAGACCTGGCGGAGCGCTTCGCGCATGCCGCCCAGGGCCTGCGTGCTGCGCTCCAGCTTCTGGCTGTCCGGCACCTCGCCGGCCTTGTCCAGCGCGGGCGGCGCGGGGCGGGGCGGCGGCGCGGGCGTCTGCGCGAGCGCCATCCCGGAGGTGATGAGTCCCCCGACCACGGCGAGCATTCCCAGGGTGCGCATGCGCGTCACGAGTCCTTCCGGCCCCTTCCAAGCGTCGGGGGTCGAGCGTAGGAGCGAGGGGAGGGGGTGTCAACGCAATGCCCCATCGGCCTGGGGTCCAGCTTGCGGCGGCCGGCGCTCACTCGGGGGGCGCCAGGCGGGCGTTGGCCTCGCGCAGGCGGGCGGACAGGCTGCGCGCGATGTTCACGACGATGAAGGTGAAGCCGTCCGCGTGCGCCAGCCGGAAGGTCCGCAAGTCCTGCGCGGTGAGCTGGAGCAGCTCCACCTCGCCCAGGGCGCGCACGGTGGCGGAGCGGTGGTCCTTGTCGATGAGGCCCATCTCCCCGAAGAACTCCGGCGGGCCCAGGACGGTGAGGGGCTTCACCGCGTTGCCGGGCCCCCGGCGCACCACCTCCACCTGGCCGCGGACGATGACGAAGAGGCTGTCGCCCAGGTCGCCCTCCTCGAACACCACCTCGCCGTGCGCGTACCGGTACAGCCGCGCCAGCTCCGCCAGCCGCGCCAGCTCGGCGGGGGCCAGCATCTCGAAGAGGGGGGATGTGGCGATGACGGCCAGCTTCTCCATGTGCTCCCCGCGGTTCCGGTGCCTCCGGAAGATCCGGGAGGTCGAGCCTATTCCCCTGGCGAGAAGATGAACGGGTAGCTGACGGGGACGTCGTCACTCGGTTGGAAAGGGAACTTCCAGCCGCGGATGGTGGTGATGATGCAACTGCTGACGCCCTCGGAGCGCAGGGTGGACTCCTCCACCTCCACGTTGCCCGCGCGGCCGTCCGGCTTGAGGTTGAAGCGGACCATCACCCTGCCCTTGAGGGTGGGGTCGCGCTTGAGCTCCTTCTCGTAGCAGCGCTGGATGGACGCCTTCATGCGCTGGATGAAGCGGGCCAGCTCCTTGGGGCTGACCTCCGAGCTGTCCACCTCCGGCACCGAGTCCGCGACCTGGGGCACCTTGACGACCTGCTTGCGGCCCGTGTCCACGGCGCCCGCGCCGGACGTCTGCGTCGCGCCGATGGCCGCCACCTTGCCGCCCGTGTCCCCCTGGGGATTGGCGATGCCGTTGCCGCCGCCGGAGCCCAGCGCGAGGGCGCCGCCGGACGTCGCGCCCGCGAGCGCCTCCGCCACGTTGGCGCCGCTGCCGGCGCTCCCGAGCACGTCCGCGATGGCGTCTCCGTCACCAGGGCCCTTGCCGCCCAGCAGCTTGAGGAGCCCGGTGCCCGCGACCTTGGCCTCCACCTGCTGCCGGCGCTCCGCGCTGTTGGCGGGCGCGGACGCCGAGGCGGCGGGGGTGGGCTTCTTCGAGGGCGCCTTCTCCTCCGGCTTCTTCTCCGCGCTGGGGCCCTCCTTCTTGGGCTCCTCCACCTTCGCGGGCTGGGGCGGGATGATGGCGCGCACGAAGCGGTCTTCCAACTGGTCCAGCTCCACCTCCGCCTCCACCGGCGCGGGCTGGGCGGCGATGATCGCGACGCTCAGCACGTAGAGCCCCAGCATCGCCAGCAGGATGCCGGCGAAGAGGCGGTCCACCGTGCGCCACGGGCTGGCCTTCAGCTCCGGGGGCAGCGCGGGCTTCGCGCCCTCCGGGGGCGCGGGGATGAAGTGGAAGAAGAGGGTGCCTTCCGGCAGGTCCACCTTGCCGCGGGCGCTCTCCTGCAGCGGCAGGTCGAAGGTGTCGTCCGCGCGGCGCGTGGCGAGCCCCTGGGCGCGCAGCGCGTCGAAGTCCACGTCCGACGAGCCCAGGTTGATGCGGCCCTGCATGTGCTCGTCGATGATGAGGTGGAACTGCTGGCCGCGGTTCTCCAGCACCTTGAAGCGCGGCGGGCGCTCCTGGGCCGGGGGCAGGACGATGGTGTTGCGCGCGTCGTCGCCGATGGTGACGGAGTCGTGGAGCAGGTGGTGCTCTTCGACGATGCGCCCGTCCTGGATGACGCCGACGCGCAGCAGCTTGGGGCGGGTTTGAAGGGCCATGGCGCTAGAAGGGGTCCTGCTGCACGCTCTGGACCACCTTGGGCACGAAGCTCTCCGTGCGGTTCAGGTCGTCGAAGCTCGGCTTGGAGCGGTCGAGGAAATAGAAGGCCTCCGGCTTCTGGATGCGCCCCTCGACCTTGATGGCCTCCAGGCGGATGGCCTTGGCCGGCTTCTTCGCGGCCGGCGCGGGCGTCGCGCCCTCCGCCGCCTTCTTCGTGGACGCGGGGTCCTCGGCCCAGGACGGACGGGCGACGGCGAGCAGCAGCAGGAAGAGGGCGGGGCGCATGGCTTCAGGTCGAGGCTACCGGACGTCTTTGGACACCTTACCCGAGCCGCCCGGTCGCGGTGCAGGGGGCCCTGGGGGCGGAGCGGGGGTCGGGTTTGCCTCGGGGGCCTTGGCGGCCTCGGCGGCCTTCTTGAGGCCCTCCTTCCGTTCGCGCTCGCGGCGGCGGGTCTCCCGGTCGATGCCCTTCTGCGCGTCCTTGAGGTATTGAGCGGTGCGCTCGTCGGTGCCGCCCTTCGCCTGGTACTGGTTCAGGAAGGACGCGGCCTTCTGGAGGCGCTCCAGGGTGTCCATGCCCGCGGGCTCCAGGTCCAGGTGGAGCAGGCCCAGGTTGAAGTACGCGTCCCGCGCGTCGGGCTGGAGCTGGAGCACGCGCTCGTACTCGGCCAGGGCGCGGGGGAAGTCGCCCTCGCCGCGGTAGGCGTTGCCCAGGTTGAGGTGGGCGGCGGCGAAGTCCGGCGCGGCCCTCACGGCGGCCTCCAGCTCCACGCGGGCGCCGGCGTAGTCCTCGCCCTCGTTGAGGAGGGTGCCCAGGTTGTTGCGCGCCTCGGCGAAGTCCGGCCGGAGCGCGATGGCCTGACGGAAGCGCTCCAGCGCCTGGGGGCGCTCCTTGAGGCCCAGGTGCACCAGGCCCAGGGCGTTGAGGGTGGCCGCGTCCTGCGCGTCGATGGCGAGCGCGTTGCCGAGCACCATGGAGGCCAGCTCGTACTTGCCCTCGCGGGCGTACACCTGCGCGAGCACCTGCATGGCGGGCACGTGCTGCTCGCTGGCCTGGAGCGCGCGGCGGGCCTCCGCGACGGCGGCGGTGTGCTTCTTCTGGAGCAGCAGGTTCAGCGCCAGCGCCGTGCGCCGGGCCACCGAGTCCTGCTGGGCCAGCGCCTCGCGCAGCTCCGCCTCCAGCGACGCCGCGCGGCCCGTGCGCGCGGACAGCCGCACCAGGCAGTCCCACGCGGCCTCCTGGTCCGGGTCCAGCGCCAGCGCCTGGCGGTAGGAGCGCTCCGCGTCCGGGAAGCGGCCCTGGCGCTCCTGCACGATGCCCAGGTTCGTCCACGCGGGGCCCAGCTTCGGGGACTTCTCCAGCAGCGTCTTGAGCGCGGTCTCCGCGATGGTCAGCTCGCCGCGCCGGGCGACCTCCACCGCGCTGGTGAAGTCCCGCTCCGGTCCGGCGAGCGACCTCGCGACGGGGGCCAGCTCCGGCTTCGGCTTCGCGTCGCCGGCCTTCGGCGACGTGCTCACCGCGGTGGCGGGGCCGGCCGCCGGCCCGGCGAGCGTCGCGTCCTTGCGCGTCTCCGGACCGGAGGCGCAGGCGGACAGCCAGAGCACGAGCCCGGTGAGGGCGAACCCGCGGCCCGCGTTCATGGCGTGCCCCCTTCCGTCAGCTGGGGCGCCGCGCCAGAGTCGACGCGCGCGGGCGCCGCGAGGCTGCCCAGCAGGCCGTCCGGATACACGGTCTCCGATGCGAGCGCCCCCCGGGCCTCCTTGAGGACGGGGTACTCCTTGGGGCGGAAGCGGTTGAGGGCCTCCAGCGTGCGGCGCGTCCACTCGTTGGAGACGCGGTTGTTGCGCGCCTCCTTGAGCGTGGCGGCGTAGCTCTCCACCGCGCGGTCCTCCAGCGCCACGGTGCGCTGCGTGAGCATGTCCTGGTACGTCAGCACCGCGTCGTCCCCCAGGCGCTTCACCTCCGGGGGCACCGGCGCGTCCAGCAGCGTGGCGGCGAAGCGCTCCAGGGCGTAGCCGCGCCGGTAGAACGACGCGAGCGACCACTCCAGCTGCTTGTACGGCAGCACCTTCGCGTACGCGGCATCCACCGCCTTCACGGCTTCGGTCTTCTTGTTGAAGCTCTTCTCCAGCGCCTTGCCGGCGCCGCTGAGCTTCAGCGCGTCGAAGCGCTGGAACTCCAGCTCCGCCAGCTGGAAGCGGCTGTAGGCGGCGGCCTCGGCTGCGCGCGGCTGCGCGTCCGGCTTCAGCTTGCGGCGGTCGAACTCATCCGCGGCGCTGGCGTACGCGCGCTGGGCCTCCTTCGCGTTGCCGCGCTTCTTCCACGCGTCGCCCATGCGGCGCTTCGCGTCCACCACCAGCTCCACCTGATCCGCCTTGGTGGCGAACTTGCGGACGAAGGCCTCCAGCGCCTTGAGCTCGCCCTTCGTGTCGCCCTGCTTCGCCAGGATGCGGGCGGCGCGGTACTGGTTCTCCGGCGCGCTCTTCCCGTGGGGGTACAGCTCCACGCAGCGCTGGAAGGCGGCCGCGGCCTCCGCGTAGCGCTGCTGTCCTTCGAGCAGCGACGCCGCGTTGTAGAGCGCCGCCTCGCGCTCCTCGGCCTTCGGGTAGTCCCTCACCAGCTTCTGGTAGCTGGTGACGGCCTTGTCGAAGTCGTAGGACTTCTGCGCGTTCAGGGCCACGCGGAACAGCGCGGTGTGCGCCCACGGCGACTTCGGGTAGTCGCGGTAGATGCGCTCGTAGAGCTTCATCGCGGAGTCGAACCGGCGCAGCTCCTCGTACGCCACCGCCGCGTTGTTGAGCGCCTTGTCCGCGAACTCGTGGCGGGGCGCCTCCTCCACCAGCTGGAGGTACTTCTTCGCCGCCTCGTCGTAGCGCTTCTGGGTGGCCAGCTGATCCGCCAGGTTGAAGCGGCCGGCGAGCTTGAACTTCATCAGCTCGCGGTACTGCTCGCTGGCCGGGTCCACCACCTGCGCGTTGCTGGCGAGCCGCGCGCTGACCTCCTCCACGCGCTCCCAGTCCTGGTCGACGAGGAAGGACTCGATGATGAGGTTGGTGGCGTAGCCGGCCACCGGGTTGCGCGGGTACGCCTGCACCACGCGCTCGAAGCGGGGGCGGGCCTGGGCGAAGTCGTCGTGCGTGTAGAACAGCTCCGCGGCCTGGTACGCGATGCCCGGCGCGGCCTCCTCCCTGGGCAGCAGCGCCACGTAGGCGTCGGACGCCTTCACGAGCGCGGCCTCGGACTCGGCCAGGGCCACGGGCGCGTGGGGGCTGTCCTTGGGGCGCTCGCTGGCGCGCAGCGGCTTGCGCTCCGGGACGCGGCCCGCCTTCACGTCCTCGTCCAGCTGGGCCTTCCAGGCGAGCACCGCGTTGTGCGCGGACACGTCGCGGTAGGTGGTGTCCTGGTTGGAGTCGCGGACGGCCGCGTACTCCTTCGCCGCCGCGCCATACGCGTCCGAGTTGAAGAGGGTCTCGGCGTGGAAGAAGCGCATCGCGTACGCGGTCTTGCTGCGCGGGAAGCGCTCCAGGTACGTGCCGTAGGCGCGCGCGGCGGCGGCGTAGGTGGCCTTGGCCTCCGCGTCCTTGCCCTCCTTCTGGAAGGCCTGCGCCTGCTGGTGCTGGTACGCGGCGGCGGAGTAGAGGCTCTGCTCCGCGAGCGTCTGCGCGTGCGACAGCGCGTTCGGGTCGTCCTTGTTCTTCTCGTACCAGGCGCCGCCGGGCAGGTAGTCGCTGGCCAGCTTCTCCGACTCGCGCGCGTACAGGTCCATGCGCCGGTCGCGCTCGTAGGCCTGGACGATGCGCTGCTGAAGCCGCGGCGCGTCCGCGGTGAGCGGGTCGGTGGTCAGCACCTGCTGGTACGCCGCGATGGCGTCCTCGTTGCGGAGCTGGTCGAAGTAGACGTTGCCCAGCCTGCGGTACACCTCCGCCTCGTAGGGGCGGCCGCCGCGCTTCGCGAAGAGCTCGCGGGCCTTGGCGACGCCGCCCCACGCCTCGTCCGCCAGCGACAGCGCGATGTACTGGAGCGCCTCCGAGCGCAGGTCGCCCTCGTCCGCCTTGCTGCCGGACTGCTGGTGGGACTGGTAGTGGTCCATGAGCAGCAGGAAGCTGTCCACGGACTCCTCGAACCAGTCCATGCGGTAGTACGTCCAGGCCAGCTTGTAGCGGGCCTTGTCGTAGAACCGGTGCTCCGTGTCGCGCGTGGCGGCGGTGTACGCCTCCGCGGCCTTGCGCAGCGCCTCCGGGTCGGACTCGTCCTCGAACCAGTACTCGCCGATGCGCGTCCACGCGTCGGTGGCGAAGCGGCTCTTCGGGTAGCGCGTGGTGAGCTGCTGGTAGGTGGCGAGGCTCTCCTCGTCCTTGTGCTGTTCGTTGAGGCAGTACGCCAGCAGGTACAGCGAGCCGTCGTTGAGCTTGTAGTCCGGGAAGCGCGCGAGGAGCGTGCGGTACAGCCCGATGGACGGCGTGAAGTCCACCTCCGGCTCCGGCGGCAGGTCCGCCATCGCCTCGTCGGACATCGTGCGCACGCGCTCCGCGTAGTCCTTGCGCGCCAGCTGGTGCTCGTCCGCGGAGCGCTCGTAGTACAGCTCCGCCAGCCGGAACATCACGTCCGGCGTGGCGCGAGGCTCGTCCGGATAGCGGCGCAGGAAGTCCTCGAAGCGGGCGATGGCGTCCAGCCGCTGCGTGCGCTCCTGCGACTCCAGCGCGGTGAGCGTCTTCTCGTAGGCGTTGGAGAGCGCCGCGCGCTTCTGCTGATAGCGCCGCTCCACCAACTGCTTCACCTCGCGGTGGAAGTCGCGCGACTCCGCCTCGTAGGCCTCGAGCGCGCGGCTCACGTCGCGCAGCAGCTGCTCCTGCTCCGGCGTGTGGCCCAGGCCGTCCAGGTAGCGCGAGGTGGGCGCGGGCACGGGCTCGGCCTCGGCCTTCGCGGGAGCGGCGGGCGCGGCGGGAGGCGGGGCCTTCTTCGCGGCCTGGCTGGGAGCCCTGGCCTTCGCGGCGTGCGAGGCCAGCGGCGCGAGGGCCAGGAAGAGGGCGAGGACGGGGCGGCGCATGGCCTCTCAGTCCCCCCCTTCCGACGACAGGACGTCCTTGAACTCCAGGTCGAGCGCGCGCAGCGCGTCCGCCTTCTCCTTGGCGACCTTCTGGATGTTCGCGGCGTTGTCCTGCGTGCGGCTGAAGGCCACGTCCACCGTGCCGGTGTCGGCCTTGAGCACCAGGTCGTAGAACTGCTGCCGCACGCGGCGGAAGCTGTCGTAGGCGATGCGGCCCACCAGGTTGCGCGCGTCGCCGGAGGCGGCGGCCACCTCCTGCTCGTAGCCCTGGAGCAGCACCTGCTCCGCGCGCACCTTGTCGCGGATGGACTTCACGCGGTGCTCCAGCCGCGAGCGCAGCGCCACCCGCGCCACCGCCACCCGGCCACGCAGCGAGTCGATGCGCGAGCGCACCGCGTGCATGCGCAGCAGCACGCGGGTGTCCTCGCCGGACAGCCGGCCCTCACCGGCGCGCAAGAGGCCGTGCTCCTGCTGGAGCGCCGCGGCGTAGCGGGCGCGGATGGCGGCCTCGCCCTCCAGGTACGTGTCCGTGGACTGGCGCTCGCTCGCGAGCCGGGCGCGGGTGCGGTCCAGCTCCGCCTGCAGGTCCCTCAGCGTGGCGATCTCCGCCTGGAGCTGCACCAGGAACTCGCGCTCCTCGGCGGGGTCCGCCTGCCGCTCCTCGCGCGTGTCCTCCACCCACTTGCGGATGGCGGCGGCGTTGGCGTGCAGGCTCTGCAGCTCATAGCCCACGCGGAAGGCCTCGCGGTCCACCGCGTCCACCTTCGCCTGCATGCGCTGGCGGCGCTCCTCCAGCTCCTTGTTGGTGGTGGGCAGCGCCGCGAACCGCAGCCGCTGGGCCTCGCGCGCGCCCTGGGCGACGAGCAGCTTCTCGCGCTCGGCGGGCGTCAGCTTCTCCTCCACCAGCGCGGTCTCCGCCTGCACCAGCGACTGCTCCACGGCGGTGAGCGCGGTGTCCACGGCCTCCGAGCGGACGTAGCCCTCCTGCAGCTCCGGGAAGGCCTCCAGCCCGCGCGTGTCCAGGGCCTCCAGGATGCGCGCGGCGATGGCCTTCGCCTCGCCCGCGCCCTGCCGGCCGCTGTCCAGGTCGCCTACCATCCGCACCGCGTCCGCGACCTCCTTCTGCGTGGACGCGTACTTCAGCGCCAGCGGGGGCAGGAGCGTGCTCACGTCCAGCGAGCGCTCGTTGCGCGCGAGCAGGTTGTCGAAGTACGCGACCGGGTCGTGGTTCACGCGCAGGAGCGCGTCCACCTTGTCGCGCGCGGGCCGGAACGTGCTGGCCACCCCGTCATAGGTCTCCAGCGCCTCGTCGTACTGGCGCAGCTTCTGGAGCAGGTGCCCCTGGAGGATGCGCGCCTCGGGCGCGAGCTGCGAGTCCGGCGCGACGAGCAGCAGGATGTCCGTGGCGTTCTTCGCCTGCGTGAAGTCCTGCTTGCGCACGTACGTCCACGCGACCTCCAGCAGCGACTCCGGGAAGCGCTCGCTCTCGCGCGGAATCTGGCCGTAGTGGTCCAGCGCCTCGTCGTAGCGGCCCGTCTCGTACATCAGCCGGCCCAGCGACAGGAACGCGAGCTCGCGGAAGCGCTGGGCCTCCGCCTCCGGAAGGTCGGCGGACACCACGGCCTCCGGCCCGGTGCCCACGATGCGCTGGAACTCGGCGATGGCGGCCGGGTAGTCCCCGCTCTGCACGCCCAGGACGCCGAGGTGGTAGACGGCCTGCACGCGGAAGGGGCCGGGCGCCTGCGCCAGCGGGGCGAACAGCGCGCGCGAGCGCCGCTGGTGCTCCTCCGGCGTCAGGTCCATGCGCTTGAAGGTGCCGCGCGCGTGCACGTACGCGATGTCGGGTGCCAGCACGCCGCCCGACAGCTCCCGCGCCTTCTCCACGTAGGTGTCGATGCCGTCGAACTGCTGGAGCCGCCCCGCCACCGCCAGGTAGCGGCTCACGGCCTCCTTGTAGCGCTGCGGCGTCAGGGGCAGGGACAGCACGTCGCGCAGGTACACCCGCGCGCCGATGTCGTTCTTCTGCTGGTAGAGCGCGTCCGCCAGGTAGAAGACCGCCTCCGGGTAGCGCGGGTTCGCCTTGAACTCCGGCTCGCTCACCAGGTCGTAGAAGACGACGGACGCGGCGGCCCAGTCCCCCAGGAGCGAATACACCTCGCCCTCGGAGAAGCGCTTGAGCTGCGAGTCGGTGGTGCTCGGCTCGGGGCGCTCGGTGAACTGCGTCTCCACGAAGCGCAGGGACTGCTCCGCCGCGCGCAGCTGCGCCTCCACCGCCTCCACGGCCGCCGCGCGCGAGCTCAGCGAGGCGGGCATGGGCGGCAGCGTGGCCCCCGGCCTGGAGGCCTGCGGGGGCGCCGGTGCGGGCGCCGCCCCGAGGGACAGCGCGAGGACCAGGGCGTGCAGCGTCGCGGTCACGGCCTTGCGCTCCTACTTCGGCTCGCTGGAGGTGGTGGCCGGCGCGGGCGTGCCCGGAGCGCCTTCCGCCGCGGTGCCCGGGCCCGGCGGCCGGTTCGCGCGCGTGTCCTTGGTCACCTCGATGTCGTAGCGCACCGCGGGCCGGTCCTTCAGGTCCGTGGTGAGGCCGCCCTTCTCCACGCCCACCACGTTCACCGTGGTGACCTTTCCGGACTCCGCGTTGAAGGTGTAGCTGGACTGCACCTTGAACTTGTAGCCCTCCAGGTAGCTGAACACGCCGTAGCCGCTGCCCCGGTAGACGAGGCGCACCGCGAGCTGGTGCTGGCCCGGCACGATGCGGCCGTTGAAAAACTCCAGCGACTGGTGCCGGTTCAGGTCTCCCTGCGTGTCCACCTGGGTGAAGATGGGCGCGCCGTCCAGCGCGTACACCACCGACTCCAGCTGGAAGGCGTTGCCCATCTCGTTCTTGTGCACGAGCACCGCGCGGGCGCCGGTGGACAGCTCGCCGCCCATCACCGACTCCTGGAGCAGCAGCAGGCGCGCCTTGGAGCGGTAGATCTTCTCCTTCAGGTCGACGACCTGCTCCTCCAGCGTCTTCACGCGCGCGGTGAAGGCCTCGTCCGCGGTCTGGTCGCCCGTGGGGGCGGCCGTGGCCGGGGGCGGAGTCGCCTGCGGCGCGCCCGCGGCCGGGGAGGCCGCGGCGGCGGGGGGCGGGGAAGCAGGGGAGGGGGACTCAGCTTGCGCGAACACCGGCCCGGGCAGGCCAGCGCTCAGGAGCGCGAGGAGACGGAGGCTGGCGGATGCGACTCGCACGGTGCGACCTCGGAAGGCGGCTCTGCCCGACGGCACGAGGTCATACCATCCTTTGCCGGGGGCTGCCCGGTGGGGGCCAGCCCGCCGGGCAGGGAAGCAGGTGGACTGTCAACCGCCCTTGCGCAGCTCGGTGAGGACCAGCTTGGCCACGGCCTTGAGCGTGTCGAACACGCCCACGCCCGTGGGCGCCACGGCCTGGTACTCCGGGATGTTCCGCGGGTTGAGCGCCTTGCGCATCTCCTCCACGGTCACCGCGTTGGGCAGGTCGCGCTTGTTGTACTGCACGACGTACGGAATCTTGTTCAGGTCGTAGCCCTGCTCCGCCAGGTTGATGCGCAGGTTCTCCAACGACTCCATGTTGGCTTCCATGCGCTCGATCTGGCTGTCGGCGACGAACACCACGCCGTCCACGCCCTTGAGGATGAGCTTGCGGCTGGCGTCGTAGAACACCTGGCCGGGCACCGTGTAGAGGTGGAAGCGCGTCTTGAAGCCGCGGATCTCACCGAGCGACAGCGGCAGGAAGTCGAAAAAGAGCGTGCGGTCCGTCTCCGTGGAGAGGGAGATGAGCTTGCCCTTCGTGTCCGCCGCGGTCTTGTTGTAGATGTACTGAAGGTTGGTCGTCTTCCCGCAGAGGCCCGGCCCGTAATAGACAATCTTGCAGTTGATTTCGCGGGATGAGTAATTGATGAAGGACATGGCTTCCCGGGTTACTCGCTGAAGAGGTTGTCGATATCGTCGTCGGAGATCTCGGCGAACGGCGAACCGGCTCCGGGGCTGTCGGTCTTCTTCACGAGGCTCTCGAAGATCTTCGTCAGCTCGTCGCTGGCCTTCTTGATGCGCAGGCGCACCAGACCCAGGCTCGTGCGGTTGTCGAAGATGACGACCAGCACCACCCGGCTGCCGACGATGGTCATGTAGAGGCTGTCCTTCGCCCCTTCATGGAACTGGTTGGGGAACTCATTCTCCCCGATGAGCTTCGCGAGTCCGCCCATGGCGGCCACGTTGCCGGCCGTCAGCGACGCGAGCGACGTGGTGTCGATGTTCTGCGTCTGGCCGGCCGAGGAGATGAGCTGGCCGTTCTTGTCGACGAGGAAGACCACCTTCGCGTTCGCGTCCTTGGTGAGCCGGTCGCAAACGGCGTTGATCTTGGTGAACTCCTCTTCGTACATCACCAGTTGCGTGCCCATGGGCGTATGCGCTCCTCAGCGTTCGCTCGCCCCGCGCACGGCGGCGCTCCGATGTTTCTGGAGTGAATCCCGGAGGTTAGACGAGGCGCTACCGACCGCCGTCATGCTTAGCAAAGCAGTTCCACTCCAGCAAGAAGCCAGCCGTGATCCGCGCCGCTTCTTGAAGGAATGACGCCTTCGCGGGTTGGGACACCCGCCCACCTTCCCTATACTCTCCCGGGCCTTGCGCCGCCCGAGCCCCCTCACCGACATCCTCCCGCGCCTCGCCCTCCTCGTCCTGACGCTCGCCTGTGCCGGGGCCGCCCGCGCGCAGGCCCTCGAACCCGAGCGCGCCTCCCTGCGCCTTCGCTACGGCCTGTCCTCGCGGCAGGGCGAGCAGGTGGATGTAGGGCCCGGGCTCACCTACTCCGGACTGACGCCGAACGACGTGGCGCTGTCGTTGATGCTCTGGGCGGGGGAGCACCTGGGCGGCCAGCTGGACCTTCAGCGCGAGGCGTTCGACCTGAAGGACGCGGGCGCGTCGTCGCGCGTGACGGGCGGCAGCCTGGTGCGCGGTTCGTTGGGCGCGCGCGGGCGCCTGTTCCTGGGGCCGGCGCGGCTGGAGCTGGGCGTGGGCTACGGCTTCGCGCAGCTGCCGCTCTTCGGCGGGTTCAGCCATGCGCCGGTGTTGCAGCGGGGCGTGCGGCACGCGGCGCTGATCTCGGGGCGGGTGCTGGTGGCGCTGCCGGCGCGGCTTCAGCTGGAGGCGCGGGGCGAGGTGCCGCTGAAGCTCTCCGCGCACGCGGCGGACGGGCTGAAGGCGTCGTCGTCTGGCTACGTGGTGGGCGCGGCGCTGTCGTACCCGGTGGTGCAGCGGGCTGGCTGGACGGGCCGGCTGCTCCTGGACGTGCAGCAGGCCCACGACACCCTGGAGCTGGAGGCCAGCGGCCTGCGCTCCGAGCAGCGGATGCGGCGGGTGGGCCTGGGCTTCGAGCTGGCGCTCGGCCCGGCACCTCGGACCATCGAGCGGCCGGTGCATGGAGTCATCCCCATCCAGGTGGTGGACGCGGACACCGGCGCGCCGCTCGTGGGCGCGCGGGTGCGCGTGCCCTCGTTGACGAAGCCGGGGACGACCGAGGAGCTGGTGACGGATGCGCAGGGGAAGGTGACGGCCTTCCTTCCCACGGGGGCGCAGTCCGCCGAGGTGAGCCTGGAAGGCTACGACTCCGTGACCGAGCGCACCTCCGTGCCGATCATGGAGACTGCTCCCTTGGAGGTCCGCCTGCGCAAGCCCGCGCCGACCACGGGCGCGCTCAAGGTGAAGGTGGTGCAGGGCAAGGACAGCGCGCCGGTTCCGGACGTGCAGGTCGTCTCCGGCTCCGCGCAGCTGCGCACGGACAAGGCCGGCGAGGTGCTGCTGGAGGGGCTCGCGCCGGGGCCGGTGGCGGTGGCGATGTCCGCGCCGGGCTTCCGCGCCACGGAGGAGGCCGCGGTGGTGGTGGCGGGGCAGACGTCGGAGCTGGTGGTCGTGCTGTCGCAGGAGCGCAAGGGCGAGCCGGCCACGCTCGTGGGCCAGGTGCGCAGCGCTCGCAACGGCCAGCCGCTGGTGGCGACGGTGAGCATCCCGCAGGCGAAGGTGCGCACGCGCACGGACAAGGGCGGTGCCTTCACCGCGCGCGTCCGCGCCGGCACGTACCACATCACCCTGTCCGCCCCGGGGCACGTGACCCAGACGAAGATGGTCACCGTGCGCGAGGGCGAGCAGGCGATTCTCAACGTTGATCTGTTCCCGAGGGGCCGGTGAGTCGCGCGGCAGTGCCGCGACGCCCGTCCGTCGTCGTCGAGGTTTCAGTGAGCCCTCTCCGCATCCTGGCGCTGTCGCTGCTCGTCCTCCTCTCCGGCTGCTCGGGGTGTGAACGCGAGGAGGCGCCGAAGCCTCCACCGGCGGTGGTGGAGGTGGACGCGGGGGCCGTCGTTCCCATCGGTCGCCTGGAAGGCCTGTCCGGCGACGTGCGCCTGGAGCGCGGCGGCAAGGTGGGGCCGGCGGTGGAGGGACCGCTGCTCGCGGGCGACGCGGTGGAGACCGGCGAGCACGGCTCCGCGACGGTGCGCTTCCCGGGCGACCGCACGGTCGAGGTCGGCAGCGAGGGCCGGTTCGCGCTGGGCTCGGACGCGACGGGCGTGGTGATGAAGGTGGAGCGCGGCATCGTGCTGTCGCGCGTGCCCGCGGGGGCGAAGGCCGACAGCGCGGGCTCCAAGGTGACGCTGAGCATCCTCACCCCCTTCGGCCTCACGCGCGTGGGGCCGGATCCGTCGGAGGTGCAGGTCGCGGTGGCGGAGGACTCGGCGCACGTGGAGGTGAGGCTGGGCGCCATCGAGCTGGTCTCCAAGGACGGCAAGACGCTGCGCGCGGCCCAGGGCGACGCGGTGGACCTGACCCGAGCGCGCGCGCAGGTGACGCCCGCGGCCTCGCGCGTCGTGGAGCTGACGCCCATCCCGGTGACGGTGCGCGCGTCGTCCGGCGTCGCGGAGGTGAAGCCGAAGGACACGGGCCGCTGGCGCAAGGTGCGCCGCGAGGGCGAGGTGCTGGCCTTCGGCGACGGCGTGCGGACCCAGGGTGGCGAGACGGTGCTGACGCTCAAGGACAGCGGCACGGTGCTGACGCTCGCGCCAGGCGCGGAGGCGGTGCTGGAGGGCGCGGGACAGCAGGGCGCCATCGACGAGGCGCGCGTCAACCTCCTCCAGGGCCTGCTGGCCGTCCAGCTCGCCATGGGGCGCGAGAGCCGCGTGGTGCTGCCGGAGATGACGGTGGAGTCCGGGGGCGGCGCGCGGCTGGAGATCCGCCGCACCGGCGACGGCATGCAGGTGGCGGCGCACACGGGCGACGTGACGCTGCGGCGGGGCGAGGCGCGCCAGGAGCTGCGCGCGGGTGAGCGCGCCACGGTGAGCACGGACGGCAACGCCAAGGTGGAGCCGCTGGAGGAGGCGGTGGTGGCGGTGGGGCCGGGCGAAGGCACGGAGGTCTACCACCGGGGCCTCTCGGAGGTGGCGCTCACCTGGCAGGGCGAGGGCGACGCGGTGGTGGAGGCGGCGCAGGACGCGGCCTTCAATCGCCCGGTGCTCTGGGGCCGCGTGCACCGCTCCACCGTCAACGTGTCCGCGCTGGCGAGGGGCACGCTGTACTGGCGGGCGCGCAAGGACGACGGCACGCAGCTGGCGGCGGGCAGCATCCACTTCGCCCCGGAGTCCCCCACGAGCGCCCTCGCGCGCGTGCGCAACGTGGTGCCGGAGGGGCCGGAGAAGACGACCATCTTCTACCAGGACAAGCCCCCCGCGGTGACGTTCACCTACGGCGAGGAGCCGCAGGCCCGCACCTATCGTGTGGCGGTGTACAAGGCGGGCTCCCTGACGACGCCGGTGGTGCAGCGCACGGTGTCGGAGACGCGCGCGCCGCTGGAGGCGGGCGCGCTGGGCGAGGGCAGCTACCTGTGGTCCGTCACGCCGCTGTCGCAGGCGGGCGCGGCGCTCAAGGGCGGGAGGATGAACAAGCTGGAGCTCGTCTACGACAACTCGGTGGTGGGGCTGGTGGTGGACAGCCCGCGCCAGGGTGCGTCAGCGGCGGAGAAGGTGCGGGCCTCGGGCGTGGCGCCGGTGAACGCTCGCCTGTCCATCAACGGACGGGACGTGCCCCTGGACGCCAAGCACCGCTTTGATACGTGGGTGCCCCCCATGGGAATGCCCCCCCTGCTGGTGTTTAAGATGACGCGCCCCGGTGCCCCGGACGTTCTCACGGTGCGCACCCTGAAGCCGCGAGGACCTTGAGGGATGGCACAGCCCAACGTTCCCATTCCGGATCCCGCCGGTGCGTCCACCGCGACGCTGCTTCAGCCCTACGGGCAGTACGTGCTCGTGCGCAAGCTGGCCGAGGGCGGCATGGCGGAGATCTTCCTCGCCAAGCTGCTGGGCGCGGACGGCTTCGAGCGCAACGTGGTGCTCAAGCGGATGCTGCCGTCGCTGTCGGCCATCCCGGACTTCGTGGAGATGTTCCGCGACGAGGCGCGGCTCGCGGCCAAGCTGTCGCATCCGCACATCGTGCAGATCCACGAGCTGGGCTTCATCGACGGCTGCTACTACATCTGCATGGAGTACCTCGCGGGCGAGGACTTCTCCACGACGCTGCGGCTCGCGGGCCGCCGTCGTCAGTACGTGCCGCTGCCGGTGGTGCTGCGGGTGCTCATCGACGCGGCGCGGGGCCTGCACTTCGCGCACACCTTCACCAACGAGCAGGGCCAGCCGCTGCACGTGGTGCACCGGGACGTGTCCCCGTCCAACCTGTACGTGACGTACCAGGGCCAGGTGAAGGTGCTGGACTTCGGCATCGCCAAGGCCGAGTCGCGGCTGGTGCAGACGCGCACCGGCGTGGTGAAGGGCAAGTACATCTACATGGCGCCGGAGCAGGCGCAGGGGAAGGAGGTCGACCCCCGCGCGGACATCTTCTCGCTGGGCGTCAGCCTCTACGAGGCCGTCACGCACGTGCGGCCCTTCTCCCGCGAGAACGACCTGGCGGTGCTCAACGCGCTGCTACAGGGCGAGTTCGAGAAGCCACGCGCGCTGAGGGCGGACCTGCCGCAGGGCCTGGAGGACATCATCCTCAAGGCCATGGCCTTCAAGCAGGAGGACCGGTACGCGACGGCGGAGGACTTCGCGCTCGCGCTGGAGGCCTTCGCCTCGGAGCTCCAGGGCGGGGTCGCGGGGGCTCCGGCGCTGGGCACGTTCCTGCGCAACCACTTCGGCGAGGAGCGCGTCACGGAGAAGACGCGCATCCCCACCATGGCCACGCTCACCGCCGCGCGTCCGACGGACCCCGAGTTCGCGGCCCTCGCGCCGCCTGTCGCCGGCTCGGGCACGAACGCCTACGGGCAGCAGGTGGCCCGCCCGAGCGGCACGGGTGTGAAGGCGCTGACCGCGCAGCAGCCGGCGGCCCCCGCGCAGGTGCAGGCTCAGGCCCCGGTTCCCGCGCCGGAGGTCGTGCCGGGCGCGCCTCCCGCGAAGCCCGCGTCCCGGCGCTGGCTCATGGGCCTGGTGGGCGGCGTGGCCCTGGTGGCCGCGGGCGCGGCGTTCGTCATCGCGCGGCCCGGTGGCTCGGCGGGGAACGTCACGCCCCAGGTCCCGGCGCCCGTGCCCCACGCGGATCCGACGCCCCCGCCGGAGACTCCAGCGGTCGTGGCGCAGGGCAGGCAGGGCACGCAGGCGCCCGAGGGGACACAGCCCCCCGCGGGGCCGGCGCCCGGGGAGGACCTGGGCACCGTCCAGGACGAGACGCCGGGCGGTGACGCGGTGGCGACGTCCGTGACGGACTCCCACGCCGTGGATGTCGGGACGGAGCGGGCGCACCCCCGCAAGCCGGTGACGAAGCCGGCGGTGAAGGAGCCCGTGACGCTGGACATCGACGACATCCAGCGCGTGGTGTCCAACGGCCGCTCGAAGATCACCGGCTGCTTCGAGCGCTACAAGTCGGACCTGCCGGCGGCTTCCGGCGAGGTGCAGGTGCAGCTCACCATCGTGTCCTCCGGCAAGGTGCGCGCGGGCACGCGCGGGCCGCTGGCGTCCACGGCGGTGGGCCGCTGCCTGGAGGCGCAGGCCGAGAGCCTGCGCTTCCCGGCGCACCGCGACCAGGAGGTCACCGTGCTGATGCCGTTCTCGTGGAAGGTGACGCAGTAGCCTTCGCGAGGCATCCCGTCCCGCGGTCCGCGCGCGGGACGGAGGGCCCCGCGGTCACAGGTCGCGGCGGGCGGACAGCGCCTTGGCCAGCGTGGCCTGGTCCGCGAACTCCAGGTCGCCGCCCATGGGCAGACCCTGGGCGATGCGCGTCACCCGCAGGCCCATGGGCTTGAGCAGGCGCGTGAGGTAGAGCGCGGTGGCCTCGCCCTCGATGTCCGGGTTGGTGGCGAGGATGATCTCCTCCACCTGGCTGTCGTTGAGGCGCTGGAGCAGCTCCTTGATGCGCAGCTGCTCCGGGCCCACGCCTTCCAGCGGGGACAGCACGCCGTGCAGCACGTGGTAGCGGCCCTTGAACTCGCGGGTGCGCTCCAGCGCCATCAGGTCCGAGTACGTCTCCACCACGCACAGGGCGCGCTCGTCGCGGCGGTGGTCGCGACAGAAGCCGCACAGCTCCGAGTCGGTGAGGGAGAAGCAGCGCACGCACAGGTGCACCTTCTCCTTCACCTCGCGGATGGCCTGCGAGAGGTCGACGGCGAACTCGCCCGGCGCCCGCAGGATGTGGAACGCGAGGCGCTGGGCGGTCTTCTCACCAATGCCCGGCAGCTTCGCGAGCTGGGCGACCAGGCGGTTCAGCGGATCGGGGGTCATCCGTCTTTAGTTAATGCCGGGGATCTTCACGCCGCCGGAGATCTTCGCCAGCTCGGCGTTCATGTGCTGACGGCTGTTCGCCAGGGCAGCGTTCACGGCGGCGGTGATGAGGTCCTCGAGCATCCCGGGGTCGTTGGGGTCGATGGCGCTCTTGTCGATCTTGATGCTGCGGATCTCCTGCACGCAGTTGGCGACGACCGTCACGCGGCCCTCGCCGGACTTCGCCTCGACGGTCTCGTCCGCCAGCTGCTTCTTCCGCTCTTCGATCTTCTCGGTGAGCTTGTTCGCCTGCCGGATGAAGTAGTTCAGGTCGATGCCGGGCATGTGCTTCCTCGGTCCCCGGTCGTGGGAGCGCGGGCCGCCATGGCGCCGCTCGGAGCAGGGACGTTGCCGCGCACCCTAGCGGGGCCCGGCGGCGTTGTCAGTCGTCAGGAGCGGCGGGGATGTCCGGGAGGTTGGCTGGTGGCCGCTCGGGCTCGTAGACCTGGATGTGCTCGATTTCGCCGCCCAGCATCTTGAGGATGGCCCGCACGGCCGCATGCGAGCGCACCTTGCCCTCGGTGGACTTCTCGTGGGTGGCGCGGCTCTGGCTGTCCTGTTCGGAGAGGCTCAGCCCCATGCCCCCCGGGAGGACGTCCTGGGTCTGGGGCACGTCCGTGATGGTGAGCTTCACGGCCCGGCCGAAGTGCGAGGCCAGCGCCGCGTCCACCGTGGCCTTGCCCGCGGGGGCGACCACGGCGGCCTTGTGGAAGGCGGCGGAGGGGGGATAGCCCAGGACGATCTCGCCCGCCCTCATGGACTGGAGGCGGCCGTTGGCGAGCGCCGTGCCGTGGCGCACGGACGCGGACTTCACGGTCTCCACGGCGGCGCGCCAGCGCTCCGGCAGGGGCCGGTGGGGGTTGTCGCGGCTGGTGGAGACGGGCGCCATCGCGGGCGGCGGCTCGGGCTCCGGCGGCTCCGGTTCGAGGGCGGCGGGCTCCGCGACGGGGATGCACTCGCCGGACGCGCAGCCTTCGGCGGAGCCCTCTTCCGGGAACAGGCGCTCGTCCGCGTCCTCGTCGCCGTGAGGCGGAGGCTCCGGCGGGGCCACCGGCTCGGGCTTGCGCATGTTGGTGATGCGCACGGTGGGCACGGCGGGTTCGGGTGTACGGGCCGCGGTGTCGGGGGCGGGAGGCTGCGCGCCGCCGTTGCGGAGGAAGGAGAGGGGACGTGCCGCGGATGGGGGCAGGTCGTCCATGACGACGCCCGGGGTTGGCGGGGCCTCCACCGAGGGGGCCGCGCCGCCGCCATTGCGCAGGAAGGACAGCGGACGCGCGGCGGAAGGTGGCAGGTCGTCCATCACCACCGGCGCGGGAGGCACGGCGGCGGGCGTGGGCACGGGGCCGCCCGCGCCACCGCCATTGCGGAGGAAGGAGAGGGGACGGGACGCCGCGGGGGACAGGCCCTCCATCAGCGCGGCAGGAGGTGTCCGAGGGGCCACGGCGGACGCGCCGGCCTGGGCCAGCTCACCGCGAGGCAGCTCGCCTGGAGCCCCATGCGAGGCGGTGGCCCCCGCATGAGCGGATGGACCACGAGTATCGAAGCGCTGAGGCGTGGAGCCCGCGTGCGCGGATGCATCCTGCGCTCCGAAGGGGCGGGGACTCGCGCCCGCGTGGGCCGAGGAGCCCGCGGCCTCACGGGAGAGCCCGTTCGACGCCGGGTGCACCGGAGCGCTCGCGTCGCCGAAGGGCCGGACCGTGGCCCCGGCATGCGTGGACGGGCTCGGCGCATCCAGCCCGCGCGACGTTGCGCCCGCGTGCGCGGACGGCTCCTGCGCGCCGAGCGGACCCGACATGGCGCCTGTCGGCGCGGAGGGCCCTTGAGCATCGAATGGACGCGACGAAGCGCTCGCGTTCGGGCCCTGTGCGTCGGAGGGACGGGGCGTTGCGCCCGCGTGCACGGACGGCCCCTGCCCGTCGAGCGGACCCGGCATGGCGCCTGTCGGCGCGGAGGCCCCCCGAGCCTCGAACGGACGCGACATGGCGCCCATCGGTGCGGAAGCCCCCGGACCTTCGGCGGAGCGCGGCGCCGCTGCGGGCGCGCGGACTTCGGCCTGGACGTCAGACGCGAAAGTTCGCGGGACCGGAGCGACCTCCTGGCGCTCCGGACGTGCTCTTCGCGGCGCCTTCCGCGCCAAGGCCCGCCGACAGCCGCTCCACGCGGGCCAGCAGGTCGGGAATCGAACCGGCCGGGGACAGCTGGATGGCCTTGAGCAGCGCCATCTCCAGCGCCAGCCGGGGCTGCGCCGCTCGCGACACGTCCCAGATGCAGCCGTGCACGATGTCGAACAGCCGCGACAACTGCGCCGTGTCCGCCTCCTTCGCCAGCGCCACGAGCGCCTTCTGCTCGGACTCCGCGAGCTCCGCGGGCGCTTCCCCCAGCGACTTGGTCACGAAGAGGTGCCGCAGCTGAAGCGCCAGCTCCTCCGCCAGCCGCTTGAGGTCCAGGCCCCGGTTGAACACCTCGTCCACCCGGCCCAGCACGCGCCTGGCGTCCTTGCGGACCAGCGCCTCCGCGAAGTCCTGCACCACCGTGCGGTCGATGGCGCCCATCGCCTCCGCGACGGCCTCGTCCGTGGGGTTGGGGCCGCACGACGCCAGGATCTGGTCCAGCAGGCTCAGCGCGTCGCGCATGCCGCCTTCGGACTGGCGCACCACCAGCGACAGCGACTGCTCGGAGATGCCCGCGCCTTCCGCCTGGCAGATCTCCTTGAGCCGCTGGAGCATCCGCGCCGCGGAGATGCGCCGGAAGTTGTGGCGCTGGCAGCGCGACAGGATGGTGTCCGGGAGCTTGTGCGCCTCCGTGGTCGCGAAGATGAACTTCACGTGACCGGGCGGCTCCTCCAGCGTCTTCAGCAGCGCGTTGAACGCGGCGCCGGAGAGCATGTGGACTTCGTCGATGATGTAGATCTTGTGGCGGTCGCGCTGCGGCAGGTACTTCGCGTTCTCGCGAATCTCGCGCACGTTCTCCACGCCGTTGTTGGACGCACCGTCGATCTCCGCCACGTCCACGCTGGTGCCGGCGGTGATCTCCGTGCACGCCCGGCAGGTGCCGCACGGGGTCGCGGTGGGGCCCTGCTCGCAGTTGAGCGCCTTGGCGAGCAGGCGGGCGGCCGTCGTCTTGCCCACCCCTCGAGGGCCACAGAACAGGTACGCGTGCGCGACCCGGTCCATCTTGATGGCGTTCCCGATGGTCCGGACCACGTGCTCCTGGCCGGTCATGTCATCGAACTTCTGCGGGCGCCATTTGCGGGCGAGGACGAGGTAGCTCATGGGGACAACCATCTAAACACGGCGCGCGGAAGGATCCATGGAACGTCCACCTCCGCGCGCCGTGAGACGCACCCCGCCTCAGCGTCCGAGCGCCTGTAGCACCACGTTGGCCGCGTTGTGGCCCGCGGCCCCGATGACGCTGCCGGCGGGGTGGCAGCCCGCGCTGCAGAAGTAGAGCCCCTGCACCGGCGTCTCATAGGGCAGCCGGTCGGTGAACCCGCGCTTGTTGTCCACATGGTGGATGTGGCCGCGGGTGATGCCGAAGTGGGACTCGATCTTCGGCGGCGTGAGCGCGAAGTACTCCTGCACCAGGTCGCTGGTGCCGGGCGCGAAGCGGTCGCAGATGGACAAGAGGTGCTGCACGTAGCGCGCCTCCTCCTGCTCCCAGGTGGTGCCCTCCAGCTTCTCCGGCACCCACTCCACGAAGAGGGCGGAGTTGTGGTGGCCTTCCGCGTCCTTCAGGGACGGGTCCACCGTGGTGTGCACGTACCACTCGATGGAGGGGAACTCCGCCAGCCGGCCCGCCTTCGCCTCCTTGTAGCCGTGCGCCAGCGCGCCCAGCACGTCGTCCCCCTGGGGCAGCAGGTGGATGGTGGGCCCGAACTGGCCCCGGTCCTCCGGCAGACAGGTGAAGGTGGGGAGGGACTTGAGGCACAGGTTCACCTTCAGCGTGGTGCCCGGCGCGGACAGCCCGTCCACCATGTCCCGGTACTCCGGGGTCAACGCCTCCGTGTCCACCAGCTTCAGCGTGCGGAAGGGGTCCGCGTTGGAGACCACGACCTTCGCGGACAGCTCCTCGCCGTTCTCCAGCACCACGCCCTTCACCACGCCGCTCTCCACACGCACCGACGCCACCTTCGCGTTCGTGCGCAGCTGGGCGCCGTGCTTGCGCGCCAGCGCCGCGATGCGCTGGGTGACGGTGCCCATGCCGCCTTCGACGATCATCCACGTGCCGCCGCTGCCCGGCAGCCTGCAGAGGTTGTGCACCAGCAGGTTCATGCCCGTGCCCGGCGTGTCATAGCCGCCGTCCAGGCCGGAGAACGCGTCGGTGACGGCGTACATCGCCTTCACGAAGTCGGACTTGTAGCCAAAGCGCTCCAGGTACTCGCGCGCCGTGCCGCGACACAGCCGGATGAAGTGCTGGCGCAGGGCCGGGCGCACGTAGCGCTCCGCTGTCTCCTCCAGCGACACGGGCGGCAGGAGCCACGCGGGCGCCAGGTCCTCGCGCAGCGCCGCCAGCTCCTCGTTCATCGCGACGTGGGCGTTCCAGTCCGCCTCGGAGAAGAACTCGCGGAACTGCCGCTCCAGCTCCCGCTCATCCGAGCCGAAGAGCAGGTAGCGCTTGTCCATGGTGGGCAGGAAGTAGTGCGGGTCGCGGCGCTTGAGGGGCAGCTCCAGCTCCAGCTCCTTGAGCAGCTCCGGCGGCATCAGCCCCAGGAGGTACGCGCCGGTGGAGACGCCCAGCTTCGGGGCCGTGCGGAACGGGTACTCCGTCTTGCACGCGCCGCCCACCTGGTCCTTCTCCTCCAGCACGGTGACCGACAGGCCCCGGCGCGCGAGCATGGCCGCCGTGACAAGTCCGTTGTGGCCCGCGCCCACCACGATGACGTCTGGCATGGTCTTCCTCCTCAAGGGGAAAAGGCCGTTCCTACCCGAGCCGCGGCCTCCCCGACAAACACCGAGCGTCTTGCGCTGGACGCCGGGGCCGGAAAGAGTCGCGTCCGCCACGTGAACGCCCCCATCTCCGACGCGCCCCCGGTCCCCGTCGCTCCCCAGGCTCCGCTGGAAGTCCCGGCCCCCGCCGTCGAGTCGGGGCTGCCGGCGGGCCTCCGTGCGCTGGGCCTCCTCGCGGTGGCGCTGGTGCCGTGCGTCCTCGCGGTGCGCGAGCTGGGCCGCATCCACCCGGACGAGGTGTTCCAGGCGCTGGAGCCCGCCTACTGGCGTGTGCACGGGTACGGAGTGCTGGCCTGGGAGTGGCGCGACGGACTGCGCAACTGGGCCGTCCCCGGCGTGCTGGCCGCCTTCCTCAAGGTGGCGCACGGCTTCGGCGTCACCGACCCGCGCGTCTACCGGGGCTTCGTGGCGCTGCCCCAGCTCGCCCTGCACGCCTGGAGCCTGTGGGCCGTGTACCGCTTCGCGGAGCGCCGGGCGGGCCCGTGGGGTGGGGCGCTCGCGGCGCTGCTGGTGGGGCTGAGCGCGCCGGTGCTCCTCTTCGCCGGACGCACCCTGTCGGAGTCCTTCTCCGCGTCCTTCCTCCTCGTGGCCATGGAGGCCCTGGATCGGCCGGACACCGGACCGGACGCGCGCGTGCGCCGCGCGGGGCTCCTGGGCGGCGCGGCCCTGGGGCTCGCCGTGGTGGCGCGCTATCCGTCCGCCCTCTTCGTCGTCGCCGCGCTCGGGTGGCTGGTCGCCGGCCGGCGGTGGCGCCTGCTCGCCTTCACCTGCCTGGGCGGTGGCGTGGTGGCGGCAGGCCTGGGGCTGCTCGACTGGGGCACCTGGGGCACGCCCTTCCACTCGTTCCGGGCCTACGTGGACTACAACATCCTCTCCGGGAGGGCCGCCGCCACGTTCGGCGCCTCACCGCCAGGCTTCTACGTCAAGCCGCTGCTCCAGGCCGTGCCCCTCTGGGCCTGGGCCGCGCTGCCGCTGTCGCTCAAGCCCCTGCCGCGCTGGCGCGCGCTGTCCCTGCCGTTCACCTGTGCGGCCGTCTACACCGCCGTCCTCCTGGCCACGCCGCACAAGGAGGAGCGCTTCCTCTACCCGGGGCTCGTGGTGGCGCTGCTCGCGGCCGCCGCCCAGCTTTCCGCGTACCTCTCCGCGCTGCCCCAGCGGGGCCTGAGGAACGGGGGAGCGGCGCTCGCGCTGGCCCTGGGCTTCGTGCACGGCCAGGACTACCCCTCCAGCGACCTGCGCGCGGACCAGCTCCGCGCCATCGTCCGGGCCACCCGGGGCGACGCGACGGGGCTGCTCATCGTCAACGAGGGGCTGTGGGGCTCCGGGGGCTTCTTCTACATCGGCAAGAACATCCCCTGGCGCACCTGCGACTGGCCCCACGACGCGGCCTTCCAGGCATCCATCCGGGACCGCGCCTTCAACCGCGCCGTCACCTTCGAGGGCCGGGCCCTGCCAGAGCTCCAGGCCGCCGGCTTCCGCGTCGTCCGCGAGGTGGGGCGCGAGACCATCCTCGTCCGCGACTGAGACGGCCGGGCAGGGGAGGGCCAGCCCGCAAAGCCGAAGCGCCGGCATCCCCGGAGGGATGTCGGCGCTTCAGGTGAGACAGAACGGCCGGGACACACGCGGAAGTACGCTACCGTTGCTTCCTTCCGGACCTGGCGGGGTTCGCGCCCCCACGTTGTCCCGACCACAAAATCCGTGCTGCTGCTTCAAGATAACTACGGAGAGGGTGGGATTCGAACCCACGATACCCTTTCAGATATACACGCGTTCCAGGCGTGCGCCTTCAACCGCTCGGCCACCTCTCCAGAGACTCTGGAGCGGAGAGCGTAGGATTCGAACCTACGATACCGTTGCCGGTATGCCTGATTTCGAGTCAGGTGCCTTCGACCACTCGGCCAGCTCTCCAGTATTCAGTTGTCACGTCGCTTCGCGCGCAAGCGCTCGAAGAACGTCTTGAGAAGCTGGCGACTCTCTTCCGCCAGGATGCCGCTTGTGACCTGAAGCCGGTGGTTGTGCCGGGGCTCTTCCACCAGATTGTACAGCGAGCCGACAGCGCCCGCTTTCGGATCCATTGTACCAAAGACGAGTCGGGTGACACGAGACTGCACCAGCGCGCCGGCGCACATGGCACACGGTTCCAGCGTCACGTAGAGGGTCACCCCGGAGAGCCGCCACGCGTCACGCGCTTTCGCGGCGGCTGCGAGGGCAAGCATTTCGGCGTGAGCGAAGGGATTCCGGTCGCATTCGCGGCGGTTGTAACCCGTGCCCACGACGTTGCCGTCGAGCACCGCCACCGCACCGACCGGTACTTCCCCGAGTGAGGCTGCTTCCCGCGCGAGCTCTAGAGCCTGCTGCATGAAAGCGATGTCGTCACTCATGAGACGTGCGCGCCAACGAAGAAGTGGCGCTCCCTGGAGGATTCGAACCTCCGGCCTTCGGATTCGTAGTCCGACGCTCTATCCAGCTGAGCTAAGGGAGCATTTCTTCCGGCTGCTGCTTTACATCAAGTGGCGGAGAGAGAGGGATTCGAACCCTCGATACCCTTTCGAGTATGCAGGTTTAGCAAACCTGTGCCTTCAGCCTCTCGGCCATCTCTCCAACTCTTCTCTGTCAAAGAACCACGAAACTCAAGCTCAAAATCGGAGGCGGTAGGATTCGAACCTACGGAAGGCTTTCACCTTCTGCGGTTTTCAAGACCGCTGCCTTCAACCGCTCGGCCACGCCTCCACAGCAGGTGCCGCTCGGTTCCCGGCGGGCCAACCGCGCCCGTGGGGCCGCCCTTCTACATCATTTCTTCCCTGTGGCAAGAGAGATGTTGGCCCCTTTTCACGCAAGGGGCCCCATTTCCCTGACTAGAGGGGGCGCAGCTCCTTCAGCCCGCCCATGTACGGCACCAACGCCTCCGGGATGGCGACGCTTCCGTCCTCCCGCTGGTAGTTCTCCAGGATGGCGATGCTCGTGCGCCCCACGGCCAGCCCGCTGCCGTTGAGGGTGTGCAGCAGTTGGGGCTTGTCGCCCTTCTGGGCGCGGAAGCGGATCTTCGCGCGGCGGGCCTGGAAGTCGCCGCAGTCCGAGCAGGACGAAATCTCCCGGTACGCGCCCTGGCCCGGCAGCCAGACCTCGATGTCGTAGGTCTTCCGCGCGCCGAAGCCCATGTCCCCGGTGCACAGCAGCATCACGCGGTGGTGCAGCCCCAGCCGGCGGAGGATGTCGCACGCGTCGTCCGTCATGGCCTCCAACTCGTCCAGGCTCTTGTCCGGCTGGGCGAACTTCACGAGCTCCACCTTGTGGAACTGGTGCTGGCGGATGAGGCCGCGCGTGTCGCGCCCCGCGGCGCCGGCCTCCGCGCGGAAGCACGGGCTGAAGGCGCAGTAGCGGATGGGCAGCTGCTCGCCGTCCAGGATCTCGTCCGCGTGGTAGTTCGTGACGGGGACTTCCGAGGTGGGGATGAGGAAGCGCTCGGGGTCGCCGGACGTCTTGAAGGCGTCGTCCTCGAACTTGGGCAGCTGGCCCGTGCCCATCATCGTCTCGCGCAGCACGAGGTAGGGCGGGAGCAGCTCCGTGTAGCCCTTGGACGTGTGCACGTCGATCATGAACGTGACCAGCGCGCGCTCCAGCCGCGCCAGCGCGCCCTTGTAGAAGGTGAAGCGGCTGCCGGACACCTTCGCGGCGCGCTCGAAGTCGAGCATGCCCAGCGACTCGCCCAGCTCGAAGTGCTGCTTGGGCGTGAAGAGGAGGTTCGGCTTCTCACCCCACGTCTTCACCTGGAGGTTGTCGTCCGCGCTCGCGCCCACCGGGACGGACTCGTGGGGCACGTTGGGGATGACCAGCAGGATGCGGTTGAGCTCCTCCTCCACTTCCTTGAGGCGGGCCTCCTTCTCCTTGATCTCCTGGGAGACGCCGCGCAGCTCGCCGCGCAGCTTCTCCATGGCGGCCGGGTCCTCCTTGGCCTTGCGCTTCATCTCGTCGTTGGCGGCGTTGCGGCGCGCGGCCAGCGACTCCATGGAGACATAGAGGTCGCGGCGCTCCGTGAAGAGCGCCTGGAAGGGGCCGAGGTCCAGGCTGCCGCCCCGCGTCTTCAGTCGGGCGACGACCGCATCGAAGTTCTGCGCAACGTTCCGGAGGTCCAGCATAGGGGCTCGCCTTGTAGTCATCCCGGGCGCGGGCCGGCAAGGCTCACCACGCACCGGGTGCTCAAGGCCGGACGCCCCCAGGGCCCGGGGACTGACCCGAGGGGCCCCGCCGACGGCCCGGGAGGGCGAGGAGAGAGCCCTCCCGGAAGGCCGGGCTCAGTGTTCGAGGTCGTAGATTTCGTCCTCGATGTCCTTCCTGTCCGCCGCGTCCGGCTTCTTCGCCAGGTACTCCTTGAAGGCCGTGATGGCGTCCTTGCGCTTGTTGCGCTCCTTGTACGCGAAGCCCAGGTAGTAGAAGGACTGGGGGTTCTCCGGCTCGGCGGTGGTGGCCTTCTTGTACCAGTCGATGGCCTTGGCGTGCTGGGCCTGCTCCGTATAGGCGCGAGCGACCTTGTAGTAGACGTACGTGAGCTTCGGATCCGCCTTGAGCGCCGACTGGTAGCGGCGGACGGCGTCGTCCCAGCGGGCGGCGCTGAAGAGGGCGTCGCCAATAGCGCCCATCACCCGCGTGCGCTGCGGATCCGCCTTGAGGCTGGCCTCGAAGGAGGTGATGGCGTCGTCGAACTCACCGCGCTCCAGGTACGCGTGGCCCAGGGCCTCGTGCGCGTCCGCGTAGGTGGGCTCCAGCTCGACGGCGGCCTTCCACTGCTCGATGGCCTCCGGCAGCCGCTTCGCGTCGCGCAGGATGACGCCGTAGGCGTAGTGGTAGTCCGGGCGCTTGGGCGCGCGGTCCACGGCGGTCTTCATGCTGTCGAGCGCCTGGGTGTACTCCGAGCGCTTCGCGCGCACGAGGCCCAGGTAGTAGAGCGCCTCGTGGTTGGAGGGCTCGTTGCGCAGCGCGAGGCCCAGGTTGCTCTCCGCGCCGGACAGGTCGCCCTTCTCCAGGAGCACCGCGCCCAGGGTGATGGGCGTGGTGATGGAGCGGGGGTCCTCCGCCTTGGCCTTCTCCAGCTCCGCGGCGGCCTCATCCAGCCGGTGCAGCCGCCAGAGCACGAGCCCGCGCTGCAGCCGGCCGTCCTTCAAGAGGTGCGGATCCAGCTCCAGGGCGCGGTTGGCCTCCGCCTCCGCGCGGGTCGCGTCGCCGTTGAGCAGCGCCACGCGCGACAGGCCCAGGTGGGCGTCCGCCAGGTTGGGGTCCAGCTGCACGGCGCGGTCGAACTCCTGCTGCGCGAGCAGGCTGTTGTTCTCTGCGAGCGCCAGCTCGCCCAGGCCCGCGTGCACGCCCGCCTGCTCCGGCGCCTGCTGCGCGGCGGCCTCCAGCAGGGCGCGCGCGTCCGCGTTGCGGTGCTGCCGCAGGTACAGGCGGCCCAGGTACAGGCCCGCGTCCACCAGCTTCGGGTCGGCGGCGGTGGCGCGCTTGAAGTGGCCTTCCGCCTCCGAGGGCTTGTCGAGCGCGTCCTCGATGCGGCCGTAGAGGTAGGCGATGCGCGCCTCGTTGGGGAAGCTCTTGCTGGCGGCCTCCACGGCGGTGAGCGCGTCCTGCATCTTGCCCGTCATCACCAGCGCGGTGATGTGGCCGTCCACGAACTCCAGGTTGTCGCTGTCCTCCTTCGCGAGCGATTCGAAGAGCGGCAGCGCGCCGTCGTAGTCGCGCTGCGAGCGCAGCACCTGGGCGAGCTGGGCCTTGATGAAGGTGGAGTCGGGGTTGTCCTTGAGGGCCTCCTTCAGCTCCGTCTCCGCCTCCTTGGGCTTGAACTGCTGGAAGAGGGCCACGCCCTTGAGGCCGCGGGCGCGGGCGCGCTCCGCCGGGCCCAGCGCGTCCTGGAGCTTCAGGGCGCTCTCCACGGCCTGGGCGCCCTGCTCGATGTTCGACTTGCGCACCAGGAGCTCCACCGCGGCCAGCTCCACCGCGGAGGCGGCGTGCTGTGGATCCGCGGCGAGCGCGTCCGCGTAGGCCTTGGCGGCCTCGTCGGCCTTGCCCTG
This sequence comes from Corallococcus sp. RDP092CA, assembly GCF_041903675.1. Classification (NCBI taxonomy): domain Bacteria; kingdom Pseudomonadati; phylum Myxococcota; class Myxococcia; order Myxococcales; family Myxococcaceae; genus Corallococcus; species Corallococcus sp. RDP092CA. Next base: position 43,127 of record NZ_JAYESI010000021.1, read on the forward strand.
CGCCTGGTACAGGTTGCCCAGCGCGTGGTGGGCCTTGGCGGACTTCGCGTCCTTCTCCAGCACCTTGGTCAGCGTGGCGACGGCGTTGGGGATGTCCTTCTGCTGCGCGTAGGCCTCCGCCAGCAGGAAGGAGAGCTCCAGGTCGCCCTGGTTGTCGTCGCGGACCGCGGCGTCCTGCAGGCGGCCCTGCACCTCCGCGGCCTTGCGCTGGGTGAGCGCGAGGCCAGCGGCGGTCTTGATGACCTCCACGTTCTTCTCACCCAGGAGCTCGATGGCCTCCATGCTCCGGGTGCATGTGGTGAGGTCGGTGCGGTCTCCGTCCGCGTAGCGGCGCTGCAGGTAGGCGACGGACTGGCACCAGAGGGCGCGGACCTCCGGGTACTCCTTCTGGGCCAGCGCTTGGGCGCTCTTGGCGCGCGCTTCCTTGTAGCTGGCGTAGGTGTCCTTCAGGAGGCCCTTGCGCGCCTCCTCGACGAGCTTGGCCTCCGGGGAGCCGGCGGACACGCGGGCCGGGAAGAACTTGTGGCGGCCGAAGGCGCCGTAGCGGCTGGCCTCGAAGCTGGCGCCGGTGCCCAGCACGAGCACGACCACTCCCGCGGCGATGAAGACGGGCAGGCGCTTCTTCCACTTGGCGTCGGCGGCGCTGCGGTCCACGACGGACACCGCGGCCATGCGCCCTTCGTAGAGCTGGCGCAGCCGCTCCATGCTGGCCTGGGGGTTGGCCGGATCCGCGCCCACGGGCACGTCCAGGGCCGGAGCGCCCGGGGCGGCCGCGAGGGGCACGGCCTTGGCGGGGCCCTCCATCAGCCGCTGGATGGCGGCGGCGAAGATGGGCACCGTGCCGATGGCGGACCACGCCTCCGAGTCCGGGGACACGTCCTCGTTGCCCAGGAGCTGGCCGTCCTCGAGCATCTTGACGATGACGCCCTCCTCGAACGGGCCGAACATCTTCCCGGAGCGGCGGCGCACGTGGAAGCGCTTCACCGGCGCGCGGCCACCGGCGTCCTTGCCGGCGCTGTCGTCGATGAAGCTGAGCATCTCCAGGCCGTCCGCGGGGCCCGCGGCGGGTGGGGGCGGCAGCGGCGCGGAGAGGTCCGCTTCCAGGTCATCCGCGGGCGCGGCGGTGGGGTCGAACTCCAGCGCGTCCGGCAGGCCCGTGGCCGCCGAGGCCGGCGCGGGCGAGGGGTCGCCGAAGTCCACGTCGCCGAAGTCCGTGGCGGGGTTGATGCGCGCGGGAGGCGGCGGCGCGGCCGGAGCGGGATCGCCGAAGTCCAGCTGGAAATCCGGTGCGGGCGGGGCGGCCGGGGGCGGCGACGAGAAGTCCACGGCGAACGGATCATCCGTGGGCACGGGCGCCTGGCCATACGCGGGCGGCGGCTCCGCGAAGTCGAAGGACACGGGCGCTGGCGCGGGCAGGTCCGAGAAGTCCATCGACGGGGGCGCGGCGGGCGCGGGCAGGTCGGAGAAGTCCATGCCCGGCGTGGGGGGCAGGGCGAAGGGGTCCTCGCTCGCGGCGGGTAGCCCGCCCAGGTCGTAGCCTGGGGCGGCTGGCGGCGGGGGCAGGGCGAACGGATCCGCGACGGGAGGCGGGGCCGCGTAGTCGGAGGTCGGCGGGAGGGCGAAGGGATCCGCCTCGGGCTCCGCGGGGGGCGGGGCCAGGGCGAACGGATCCGCCTGGGGCTCGGGGGCGCCGTAGCCGAAGGTCTGCGGGTGGGGGCGCGCGGCCGCCGCGGGGCCGTGGGCGTTGGACGGGTCGTTGATGTCGAAGGTGAACGCGTCCTCGGGGGCGGGCTGCGCGGGGACGGGCAGGTTGCCGTCGTCCGCGAAGTCGAAGTCGGGAGTGCCGAAGTCGGCCTCGGCGGGCGGGGCCGCGGCGATGGGCTCCTCGGAGAAGTCGAAGTCGCGCGCGGTGCCGGCGGGCTCGTTCGTGCCGTAGGTGACGGGCGCGGCGGACTCGGGGAAGGCGGCGTTGGGGACGGGGATGGAGACGACGCGGGTCACGTCCTCGCGCGGCTCGGAGAAGTCACTGGTGTCGACCGAGGAGAACTCACCGCTGCTCACCTCCGCGAAGTCGTCTTCCGAGGCGGTGGCCGGCGGCGCGGTGGCCATGTCGAAGCTGAACGAGTCGTCCGGAAGGGGCACCGGCGCGCCAGGGCCCGCGTCGAGCGAGATGGCCCGGGGCGCGGCCACGCCTGGCGAGGCTTCGCCATCGAAGGAGAACGGATCCTCGGGGACGGGCGGTGCGGCGGTGCCCGGCAGCGGGATGGCGGCGGAGCGCGGGGCCGCCGTACCGGGCAGCGGAATCGCCGCGCCCATGGGGATGGCGGCGGGGGCGGCACCGGGCAGCGGGATGGCGGCGGGAGGGGGAGCGGCGGCGCCTGGCAGCGGGATCGCGGATGCGGCAGGACCCGCGCCCAGGGAGATGGCGGAGGCCGCGGGGGCAGCGCTGCCCGGCAGCGGAATGGCGGCGGACTGCGGTGCGGCGCTGCCGGGCAGAGGGATGGCAGCGGACTGGGGCGCCGTGTTGCCCGGCAGTGGGATGGCGGCGGACTGCGGCGCGGCGCTCCCAGGGAGCGGAATGGCGGCGGACTGCGGCGCGGCATTTCCAGGCAGCGGAATCGCAGTGGACTGCGGCGCGGCGCTTCCGGGCAACGGGATGGCGGCGGACTGCGGCGCGGGGGCGCGGGTCGCGGCGGTGCCCGGGAGCGGAATGGCGGCGGACTGCGGCGCGGCGGCGCCCGGCTGTGGCGCCGCGGAGGGTGCGGCCTCGGGGGCTTCGGTGCCCGCGCCGTCGGCCTTGATGGGGAACGTGGTCTGGCACCGGGCGCACTTCAGCTTCGCGCCGCCGGGCGGGATCCGCCTGTCATCGATGTTGTAATTCGTCTGGCACGACGGGCAGGAGACTTTCATTGTTTTCCTTCGACGAGACCGGCTGGCGCGCGCACGCGCAGCAATGACGGGGCGGTGCGAGGGTCCGCGCGGCGCGTGCAGGCTAGCAGAGCCGTTTCAAGCCCGGAAAGAACGCGTCCTCGGGGCGCACCGTTGTCACCCAGCCGGGCAGGAGGCCGGGCGCCCGCCAACACCAGGGGTGTGCGTCCCTTTTCCAGGGCCCCTCCCGTGGTGGTAGACGGCGGCCCATGGATCCCATCGTCATCCTCGGAGCGGGTCTGGCGGGCCTGTCCACCGCCCTCTTCCTCCAGCGCCCCTGGCGCCTCATCGAGAAGTCCGACCGCGTCGGAGGCCTCATCAAGACCGAGGTCATCGACGGGTGTTACTTCGACCCCACCGGCCACTGGCTCCACCTGCGCGACCCGGAGATCCAGGAGCTGGTCGACACGCTCTGGCTCCCCGACCAGCTGGTGCGCATCCAGCGCCGGGCGGCCGTCTTCTCCCGCGACACCTTCACCCGCTTCCCCTACCAGGTGAACACCCACGGGCTGCCGCCGGAGGTCGTCGCGGAGAACCTCATCGGCTACGTGGAGGCCATCTACGGGGAGAAGGGCCGCGCCCTGCGCGAGCGCGACCCCGTCAACTTCGAGGAGTTCATCCTCCGCTACATGGGCGAGGGCTTCGCGAAGAACTTCATGCTGCCCTACAACCAGAAGCTCTGGACCGTGCACCCGCGCGAGATGTCCGCCGCGTGGGTGGGCCGGTTCGTGCCGCGCCCCTCGCTCAAGGAGGTCGTGGACGGGGCGCTCGGCGCGGGCAGTGATCAGCTGGGCTACAACGCGTCGTTCCTCTACCCGCGCGAGGGCGGCATCGAGAGCCTGGCCCGCGCGATGAAACAGCACCTCAAGGGCGGCGAGCTGAGCGTGCACACCGAGCCCGTCTCCATCGACTGGAAGGCGAAGCAGGTCGCGCTGTCGGACGGACGCACCGTGCCGTACTCGGGGCTGGTGTCCTCCATCGCGCTGCCCACGCTGGTGGAGCTCCTCGGGAAGGGCGCCGCTGGCGTGCCGGACGAGGTGCGGGCCGCCGCGAAGCGCCTGCGCGCGTTCATCGTCACGTACGTGTGCGTGGGGGCCCGGGGCGCGAACCGCCAGCCATGGCATTGGATCTACCTGCCGGAGCCGGAGTTCCACTCGTACCGCATCGGGGCGCCGTCTGCGGTGTACGCGCCCCTGGCCCCGCCGGACACGGCCAGCTTCTCCGTGGAGTTCAGCCACCACGGCGAGCTGTCCGTGGCGGACGCGGAGAAGTACGCGGTGGAGGACCTGGTGCGCTCGCGGATGATCCACTCGGCGGACGACATCCTCTTCGCGAAGGGGCGCCAGATTCCCAACGCGTATGTCCTCTATGACGACGCCTACGGCCCCGCGATGGCGGAGGTGAAGCGCTTCCTGGCGCACGCGGGCATCCTCGTCGCGGGGCGCTATGGAAAGTGGGAATACTCCTCCATGGAGGACGCCATCCTGGACGGGCGGGCTTGCGCCCGGACGCTGAACGGCTGACGCGGGGAGTCGTCTCCTGTCGACGGTGGTCCGGGGCCGTGCTAGGCCCCGAGGCCTTCTCTTCGCATCTCCGGAACCATGGCCCTGCACCTCTCCGTCGTCATCCCCGTCTACAACGAGGAGTCCATCATCGCCCAGGCAGCCGAGGAGCTGCGCCAGGGGCTGGATGCTCGCGGGCTCGACTACGAAATCATCTTCGCGGAGAACGGCTCGCGCGACGCGACGCCGCGCCTCCTGGAGGAGCTCTGCGCGAGGCACCCGCGCCTGCGCTGGTTCCACTCGGAGACGCCCAACTACGGCGTGGCGCTCAAGGCCGGCATCCTCAAGGCCCAGGGCACCTACGTGGTCTGCGATGAGATCGACCTGTGTGACCTGACGTTCTACGACGCGGCGCTGCCCCGGCTGGAGCGCGGCGAGGCGGACATGGTCGTGGGCTCCAAGGCGGCCAAGGGCGCGAGCGACCAGCGCCCCCTCATCCGCCGCGCGGCCACGCGGGTGCACAACAAGCTCTTGCGCGTGACGCTGGGCTTCCAGGGCACGGACACGCACGGCCTGAAGGCGTTCCGCCGGGAGGCGCTGCTGCCCGTCATCCAGAAGTGCGTGGTGGACATGGACGTGTTCGCCAGCGAGTTCGTCATCCGCGCGTGGCGCGAGGGGCTGAACGTCATGGAGATCCCCATCCAGCTCCATGAGAAGCGCCAGCCGTCCATCCACCTCTTCAAGCGCGTGCCCAACGTGCTCAAGAACGTGGGCAAGCTGTTCTACGTCATCCGCGTCCGCGGGACCTGAGCGGAGGGTTGCCTCATGACGGCGGCGCGCCTGGCGTCCATCTCCGTCGACCTGGATTCGCTGCCGCACTACTGCCGGATCCACGGGCTGCCCGAGTCCCTGCTCGACGCGCGCGCCCGCACGCTGGTGCACCGGGTGGCGGTGCCGCGCTTCCTGGAGCTGTTCGCGGCGGTGGGGGTGCCCGGGACGTTCTTCGTCATCGGCGAGGACCTGGAGGCGGACCCCGGCGCGGCGGACGGCATGCGGCGCTCCCACGCGGCGGGCGTGGAGGTGGCCAGCCACAGCCACGCCCATGACTACGCGCTCACCCGGCGCGGGGCGGAGGCCATCGCGGCGGACCTGGCGCGAGCGGACGCGGCCATCCAGCGGGCCGTGGGCGTGCGCCCGTCGGGGCTTCGCGCTCCGGGCTACACGCTGAACGCGGACCTGTACGCGGCCACCGTCCAGCAGGGCTACCTGTATGGTTCGTCCGCGTTCCCGGCGGCCCCGTACTACGCGGCGAAGGCGGCGGTGATGGGGGCGCTCGCGGCGCTGGGGCGGCCGTCGCGCTCCGTGCTGGACACGCCGCGGGTGTTGCTGGCGCCGCGCGTGCCGTACCGGCCGGACCCCGCACAGCCCTACCGGCGTGGCGCCGGGCCGGTGCTGGAGCTGCCCATGACGGTGACGCCGGTGGTGCGCTTCCCGTTCATCGGCACGTTCGCGACGACGCTGCCTCGCGGCACGATGCGCGCCGCGTACCGCTCGTGCCGGGCGGATGCCTTCTTCAACTTCGAGCTGCACGGCGTGGACGTGCTGGACGCCACGGACGGCATCCCGCCGGCGCTGGTGCGCCAGCAGCGAGACCTGCGCGTGAGCGCCGCGAAGAAGCTGGAGCGGCTGCGCAGCATCTTCCAGTGGCTGAAGGACGACTACGGCGTCGTCACCCTGCGCGACGCGGCGGCGCAGCTGGCCGCGTCGCTCTGATCAGCGGGCGGCCTTGAGGGCCTTCCAGTCCGCCTCGGCCTGATCCGCGTAGGCCTGCGCGAAGGCGACCAGCCGCTTCGTGGCCTCCTTCGTGTCCTGGCCCACCCAGTCCTCCAGGCGCGCGGCCTGCGCCTGCGTGTTGCCGTGGGCCCGGGCCAGCACGACGCCCGCCTGTTCGAAGGTGGAGCGCAGGGACTTCTTCTTCCCGAGCACGGCGTCGTCCAGCTTGTCCTTCTCCGGCTCCACCTCGCGCACGAGGAACGCCCGGCCGCCCATGGTCACCGCGCCCGTGAGCGGGCTCACCGCGCCGCCCAGCTCCTCCTGCGCCTTCACCACGTCCGCGCCGTTCGCGGGCACCGGCGGCGACGTCACCCCGGAGGCGAGCAGCTCCTTCAGCTCCAGCAGCACCGGGGGCGCCTTCGGATCCGCCGCGCCCAGGAGCACGTAGTCGCGCTCCAGGCCGTAGCTGCTGCCGCCCGCGTCCAGCCGCTCCGCCAGGTCCAGCACCTTCAAGGGCACGGCCACGCCCTCCGTGCCGTCCAGCGTCTTCTCGTAGGAGGCCAGCGCGGTGCGCACCGCCGCCTTGCGCTCCGCGTCCAGCGGCTTGAGCGTGTCCGAGTTGACGAAGCGAGGCCCCTTCGCGCCGTCGAGCTTCACGTACTTGGACAGGGCGTCCTTCGCGGACGCGTCGCGCGCCTTCTCGATGAGGTCCTTCACCGGGCCGGAGGACTCCTTCTTGTCCAGGAAGGCCCCCGGGTTCTTGTCGCCGTGCGCCAGCATCTCCAGCGTCTCGAAGTAGTTCCTGGCGAGCGCCTCCACCGCCTTCGCCTGCTCGCTGGCGGACAGTCCCGCCTCGCGCGCGGTGAGCACGGCGCTGGTGGCCAGGCGCGTGAGGTCCGCCTCCGGCGACGCGGTGCCCGTCTGGTCGAAGTCGTTGAGCCCCCACACCGCCTTGCCGTCCGGCCCCCGGAACGTGCCCAGGTTGCCCACGTGGGCGTCGCCCACCACGCGGATGTCCGGCGCGGGACGGTCCGTCAGCCGCGCGGCTTGCGCGTACGGGCCGCGCAGGTCCGCCTGGAAGAGGGCGGGCATGGCGCGGAACAGGGCGGAGGGGCTCTCGCGCATCTGCGCCAGCTTCTCCTTCAGGCGCGCGGGCGGCAGGTCCAGCCGCGCGTTGAAGTCGCGCACGAAGGTCACGGCCTGTGAGGGGGAGCGCTCCAGGGCGGGTGCCTTGGCCCGCTGGGAGGCTGGCGTGTTCACCGCCACTGTGTTGCCCATCCGTGACGTGGCGGCCTGGGGCTGGAAGTCGCTGACGTCGGAGGCCAGCCGCCCGGCGGCGGCACCGGAGGAGGCGAGCGTCAGCACCGTGGCGGCGACGGTGGAGCCCGAGGCGGACGTCCGGGAGGGCGGGGAGGGCTTGGTGGGGATGCGCATGGGGGGACCTTCCGGCGGATTATCGTCAGAAGGGCCTCGCGGGTTGTCGGCCCACTCCCGGTGTGCGGGCGGGGGTGCTAAGAGCGGGCCCATGCTGGAGCGTTTCAGCGACAAGGTGAAGAAGGGCCTGCGCGATTGGACCGAGCGCATGGCGGGCCCGCAGCAGTCCGACCAACTCCAGGCCCTGGCCCGGACGGAGAACGAGTACGGGGTGGATCCGTTCGGGTTCAACCTGGACTACAGCCTGGCCGCCATCGCCCCGTTCATGTGGCTCTACCGCCACTACTTCCGCGTGGAGGCCTACGGCGCGGACCGCGTCCCCGCCGGCCGCGTGCTGCTGGTGTCCAACCACTCCGGCCAGCTGCCCCTGGACGGCGCGATGATCGGCATCGCGCTGATGGTGGAGGGCAACCCGCCGCGCGCCATCCGCAGCATGGTGGAGAAGTGGGTGCCGTCCCTGCCGTACGTCTCCACGTTCATGGCGCGCGTGGGCCAGATTGTCGGCACGCCGGAGAACTGCCGGCGGCTCCTGGAGGCGGAGGAGGCCATCCTCGTGTTCCCGGAGGGCACGCGCGGGCTCAACAAGCTGTGGCCGCAGCGCTACCAGCTCCAGGAGTTCGGCCTGGGCTTCATGCGGCTGGCGCTGGAGACGAACACGCCCATCGTGCCCATCGCCGTGGTGGGCGCGGAGGAGCAGGCCCCCGCGCTGATGAACCTGAAGCCCGTGGCGAAGCTGCTGGGCTTCCCGTCCTTCCCCATCACCCCCACGGGCACGCCCTTCCCGCTGCCCACGAAGTACCGCATCTACTTCGGCGACGCGCTCCACTTCACCGGCCGCGCGGACGACGAGGACAGCGAGCTGGACAAGAAGGTGCGCACCGTGAAGGCCTCCATCCAGGCGATGCTCCACCAGGGTCTCAAGGAACGCCGGGGTGTGTTCTGGTGAGCGCCTCGAACGAAGAGAAGGACGCCGTCGCGGACAAGCGCCCGGCCGTCGTCGTCACCGGCATCAGCGGCAACCTGGGCCGCACGCTGGCCAAGCTGCTGCACAAGCGCGAGCGCATCATCGGCATCGACCGGCGCCCCTTCATCGGGAAGCCGAAGGACGTCGAGATGCACCAGCTGGACCTGCGCAAGAAGAAGGCGGAGGACGTCTTCCGCAAGAACGAGGTCCGCGCCGTCATCCACATGGGCATCATGCATGACCCGCGCATGAGCGAGGAGGAGCACCACTCGTTCAACGTCGTGGGGACCACGCGCCTGCTGGAGTACTGCGCGAAGTACGGCGTGAAGAAGGTGGTGGTGCTGTCCTCGGCGAACGTCTACGGCCCCAGCCCGGACAACTCCAACTTCCTCACGGAGGACGCGCCGCTGATGGCCGCGAGCCGCTTCTCCGGCGTGCGAGACCTCATCGAAGTGGACATGCTGGCGCACAGCTTCTTCTGGAAGCACCCCGACATCGAGACGGTCATCCTGCGGCCCGTCCACATCGTGGGGCCCACCATCAAGAACGCGCCGTCCAACTACCTGCGGCTGCGTCACCCGTGGACGATGGCGGGCTTCGACCCCATGGTGCAGCTCATCCACGTGGAGGACGTCGCGCGCGCCATGGTGGAGGCCCTGCGCCCGGAGCCCAAGGGCGTCTACAACGTCGTGGGCCCCGGCCAGGTGCCCCTGTCCGCGGTGCTGCGCGAGCTGGGCCACACCGCGATCCCCGTGCCGCACCCCGTGGCCCGGCCGCTGTTGGGCCTGATGTTCCGCTACCGGCTGGCCAACTTCCCGCCGCCGGAGCTGGACCACATCCAGTTCCTCTGCGCCGTGGATGGCAACCGCTGGGTCCAGGACGTGGGCTGGAAGGCCCGCCACTCCATGCGCGACACCATCCGCTCCGTCATCGGGGACTAGCTGGTGGCTTTTCGGGGCCCTGCCTGCGCTGCCTGACATGCGTGTCAGAGGGGACGTGGCGGGGTGCCAGGGACGACCTGACAACACTGTCAGACATGGGGCGGTGGTGGCGGGGAATGAGGTCCGGCAAGTGCCTGATTTTCCGTGGGAACCCCAGGGTGGGGGAGGGGGCGCGGAGGTTGGCATCGGCATTGCTCTAGAAACCAGGCAACACGGCGGCGCCGCAGCGGGCCGGAAGTACCGCGCGACATCGTCACCCTGGTAGGGGGTTCCATGGGGGAACCCTCGACGCCCATCGTCTCGGCCGGCCCCGAGACGGTGGGCGACTTTTTTGCGGGCTACGGGGACGGCGTCTCCCGTGGCTCCAGCTCGCCCGCGAAGGGGCCCGACTGCTGCTTCTCCAGCAGCCAGACGCCGTCCCGGAAGATGAACTCCGAGGTGACGGCGTCGGTCTGCTCGGTGGCGGAGGGCAGGCGCATCCACTGGATGCGGCTGTGGACGGTGGCGCGGCGGCCGTCGTTGGAGAGCTTCACGTCCTCGATTTCGTAGTCGGTGACGGTGAGGTCGCGGTCGTCGTGGAGCTCCCGGCGCTGGCGCTCGAAGTCCTTGCGCTCCTCGGGGACGATGAAGCTGGACAGGGCGCGGTAGTTCCTCCAGCGCAGGTTCTTGTGGAAGCCCTCGACGACGGGCTGGAGCGCTTCCAGGTCTCCCTTGGGAGGGGTGTGGGCACAGGCCCCACCGAGGACCAGGGCGACCATCACGGCAGGCAGGCGTTTCATGCGCGCGACGCTACCAGCCGCTGGGCGGAACGGACGAGGGCAGTGGTATGGTCCGCGCTCCCCCGCCAACCGCACCGGAGTCGCGACTCAACATGGCCAAGTCGATGGTGGAGCGTTACGAGCAGCTCCTCCGGCAGGACCCGACCTCTTCCGTCTTCGTGGAGCTGGCGAAGGCGCTGCTGGAGAAGGGAGACGCGCAGCGCACCATCGAGGTGTGTACGCAGGGCATCTCCCACCACCCCACCTCCATCGTGGGGCGGGTGCTGTGGGGCAAGGCGCTCATCCAACTGGGGCGGCCCGCGGAGGCGATGGAGCAGTTCGACCAGGCGATCGCCATCGAGCGGGACAACCCGTACGCCTACAACCTGATTGGCGACGTGCTCCTGCAGCGTGGCCTGTACCGCTCCGCGCTGCCGATTCTGCGCAAGGCCGTGGCGCTGCAGCCCAACAACGGGCGCGTGAAGCAGTGGTTGGACCAGGCCCAGCAGGCGCTGTCCGGTGGACCGGCACCCATCTTCGAGGACCTGGGCACCCTGGCGACCCCGTCGGCCGCGCCCGCGGAGGAAGCGTCGGAACCGCCGGCGTCGGAGGCGCACCCGTCCGCATTCGAGGCGCGTGCCGCCGCGGCGGCCGGACTGGAGCCGCGCCGTCCTGCTCGGACGGAGACGCCCGCGGGGGGCACGGATGCGCAGGAGGCCTCCAAGGTTGGCGCCGTCGAGGCGCATGGCGGGCCGATTGCTCCCTCCGGGGCACCGGTGCCAGCGGATGCTGGGGGCGCGAGCCCCGTGGACCCGGCGGATCCAGGGCGGGGACGAGAGGCGTCGGATCCGGGCCGCGAGCCGGGTTCGTCGGGACGTGGGCGTGCGGCGGGCAGTCCGTCGGATCCGGAGCAGGAGCCGGGTTCGGGGCGGGGACGCGCGGCGTCGGACGCTGGAGCGGATCCGGGGCAGGAGCCGGGGTCGGGTAGGAGGAACGCGGCGTCGGGCGCTGGAGCGGATCCGGGGCAGGAGCCGGGCTCGGGCAGGAGGAACGCGGTGTCGGGCGCTGGAGCGGATCCGGGGCAGGAGCCGGGCTCGGGCAGGAGGAACGCGGCGTCGGGCGCCGGAGCGGATCCGGGGCAGGAGCCGGGTTCGGGTAGGAGGAACGCGGCGTCGGGTGCCGGAGCGGAGCCGGGCTCGGGGCAGGGACGCGCGGCGTCGGGCGCCGGAGCGGATCCGAGCCAGGAACCAGGGTTGGGCGGCGGCGTGGATCCGGCGCGTGAGGCGGCGGACGGTGCGCCGTCGGATCCAAGCGCGGGGGCCTCTTCCGTGTCCGCGGATCCGGGCGCCTCTGGGCATGGGCGCAAGGCCGGGATGCTGGCGGACCTTCCAGACGCGCCTCCCGAAGAGGCGCCCTCCGCGTCCCAGGGCGGCGGACTGCTCGGAGACCTTCCGCCTCCGGAGGCGGTGCGGCCTCGCGCGGTCGCGCCGGTGACGCCCGCCCCGGTGGCCCAGGCTCCGGGCGGTGGCAAGCGCTCGCTGCTGGACGACATCCCGGATGCGACGGAGCTGGCGGCGGCCGCGGCGCGCAACAAGGCGGCGGCCAACGCGAAGGACACGGAGGCGCTCGCGGCGAAGTACGAGCGCGAGATGCACGAGAAGATCGCCAAGGAGCGGGCGAAGCAGTCCCTCATCGAACGCTATGGCGCGAAGACCGTGGCGCTCTTCGTGGCGCTCATCTTCCTGGGCGCGAGTGCTGGCTTCTTCATCCTCTACCGCTCCCGCCAGGGCGGCCAGACGCTGTCGGAGACGCTGGAACTCGCGAAGCGCGCCGTCGCGCAGGACACGGGCGCCTCGCTGGAGGAGGCGCTCCGACAGCTCGAGCGCGCGCGCGACATGGACGAGTCCAGCCCCGCAGCGTGGGCGCTCACGGGCTACGCGCACGCGCTGCGCTACCTGGACCACGGCGGCAACGCCGACGACCGCCGGCTGGCGCTGGAGGCGCTGGAGAAGCCGGGCGTGAAGGAGGGCTTCAACGGCCTGGTGCTGGCCACCAACGCGCTCGTCGCCGACGACCGCGCCCGTGACGCCGCGCACCGCGCGCTGCTCGCCTCGCAGGACGACGTGACGGAGGTGCACGCGCTCGCGGGCAGCGTGCTGCTCGCGGCCAAGGATGAGAAGAAGGCCCTGGACCGCTTCGACCGCGCGCTCAAGGCGTCGCCGGGCAACGTCCGCGCGCTGGTGGCGCTGGGCGACTACTACCTCGCCTCGAAGGACTTCCCGCAGGCGCTGGAGATGTTCAAGCGCGCGCGCGAGGTCTCCAAGGAACACCCGGTCGCCCGCATCGGGATGGCCGAGAGCCGGCTCGGGCTGGAGCAGGACCTGGACGCGGCGCTGGCGGACGTGGCGCCGCTCGCGCAGGCCGCCAGGCTGCCCCCCGCGCTCCAGCCGCGTCAGCAGCTGGTGCACGGCGAGCTGTTGTCCGCGCTGGGCAAGTACGACGAGGCGCGCGCGCTGCTCTCCAAGGGCACGCAGGGGCCGCTGGCCATGGACTTCCAACTGGCGCTCGGGGCCGCGGGCCGCGCGGCGGGCAAGCTGGAGGCCGCGCAGCAGGCCTACGAGGCCGCGCTGAAGCTCCAGCCCAAGAGCGAGGCCGCGAAGGAGGGCCTGGGGCGCACGCTGGTGGACCGCGACCGCGAGAAGGAGGCCCTGCAGCGGCTGGAGGCCGACGGGGGCCGCGACGTGGCGCTGGTGCGGGGCGCGGCGTACGCGCGGCTCGGAGACTGGAAGCGCGCCCGCGCGGAGCTGGGCCGCACCCGCGTGAACGACCGCTACCCGCCGGAGGCCGTCGCGTGGCTCGCGCTGGCGGACGCGAACGAGGGCAACAGCGCCCAGGCGCGCGACGTGCTGGAGAAGGCGCTGGCCAAGAAGCCCCGCACGGACCTGCGCGTGGCGCTGGGGCAGGTGTACTGGCGCGAGCGCGCGCTGGACAAGGCGCAGGCCCAGTTCGACGAGGCGCTGAAGGATCCTCGCGACTACGAGGGCGCGTGCTCGCTGGGGCGGCTCCTGTTGTCGCGCGGCCTGCCGGACATGGCGCTCAAGCCGCTGACGCAGGCGGTGGAGCGCAACGGCGCGCACGGCGAGGCCCGCGATGCCCTGGGCCGCGCGCTCCTGGCGCTGGGCCGTACCCCGGAGGCGCTGAAGCAGTTCGAGGCGTGGCAGCTGGACAACCCGGGCAACGCGGCCGCGCAGAAGGGCTTCGCGCTGGCGCTGTATCAGTCCGGCCGCCGCAAGGAGGCGGAAGGGGCGGCCGGCCGGGCGGTGAAGCTGGCGCCGGACGACGCGGAGGGGCAGCGGCTTCGCGCGGCGCTCCTGTTCGCCAACGGCGACGCGAAGGGCGGCTTCTCGGCGCTGGAGCGCGCCAACAAGCTGAACTCCAAGGACCCGGACACCTTCTGTGAAATCGCCCAGGCGTTCCTGCGCCAGGGGCAGGTGGAGAGCGCGGACGCGGCCTTCGCGGCGGCGCGGCGGGAAGGCCCGGACGCCACGTGCGGCCGCGTGGGCGAGCTCTACACGCAGCTGCCGGGCGGTGGCCGTGGCGCGGCGCGCACGCTGCAGGACCTGGCCGACAAGGCGCCCACCGTCTGGGACAAGGCCTTCGCCCAGACGACGCTGGCGCGGGTGCTGCTGGGAGCCGGGGCCGTGAAGGAGGCCCGCGCGGCGGCGGACGAGGCCGTGAAGCTGGCCCCCTACAGCGGGCGCGCGTACCTGGCCCTGGGGCTGGTGGCCTTCAAGCAGCGGCAGGAGGCCCCCGCGCGGGAGGCGCTGGCCAGGGCCGTGGAGCTGGAGCCCACGGACGGCATGGCGCACCTGGCGCTGGCGGACGTGCTGGCGCGCGAGTCCTCGGAGCTGCCCCGGGCGGTGGCGGCCTACGAGGCCTTCCTGAGGCTCGCGGGGGGGGCGCCGGAGGCAAACCGGGTGAAGAAGGCCCTTCCGCTCCTCAAGCGCCGGGCGTCGCGCTAGCGTGGTCGACGTGAGCGACTCGCGGCCCCCGTCCTCCCCGCTGCTGCAGGTCATGTGGGGCAACGCCTTCCTGCTGTCGGTGCTCTACCTGCTGGCGGGCATCGTCGTGGAGGTCATCCGGCGGTGGTACCCCGCTCCCTTCGTCGAGCGCCTCTCCATGGCGCTGGACTCGCTGCCGGCTCGCGGGCTGGAGCTGGTCCACGCCATGGCGCCGCTGCGTGCCGCGTACTTCAGCGGCCGCATCACGGACCTGGGCGTGCGCGTCGTCTTCGGTGTCGTCACCGTGGCCGTCATCTTCCTCCTGGCCCTGGTGGTGGGCGCCATCATGGGCGCGCTGCGGTGGGCGCTCCTGCGCGCCAGCCGCGAGGGCAAAGGCCCGCCGCCCGGCAACGGCTAGCGGCGCGACTTCACCTTGCGGATGCGCGGGGCCACGGGCGCCGCCTGGGGCTCGTGGCCCGCCGCGCGCGCCATCAGGCAGATGTCCACCACCTTGGGGCCGAAGCGCTCCCAGCGGCTCTCGCCGGTGCCCTTCACCGCGAGGAAGGACTCGCGGTCCACCGGCAGCGCGGCGGCCAGCCCCAGCAGCGTCGCGTCGTTGAAGATGATGAAGGGCGCGATGCCCAGGTCCTTGGCCAGGTCCCTGCGCCAGCGGCGCAGCTCCGTGGACGCCAGCTCGCTGTACGCCATCACCGGCGCCCCGGACGCGGCCGGCGCGGAGCGCGAAGATGCGCCGGAAGGCTTGGGCATCATGCTGCCCGCGCACCGGTCGCACTTGCCGCACACCGCCGCCGCGTCCTCCTGCCCGAAGTAGCGCAGGATGAACGCGCGCCGGCACTTCGGCGTGTACGCGTAGTCCGCCATCCGCTTGAGCATCAGCCGGTTGAGCCGCTCCTGCTCACGCACGCGGGACAGGTCCACCGTCAGCTCGCGGAACGGGACGCGCACCAGCGCGCGGATGGCGCGCCCGGCGAACGGACGGCGCACCCGCACCGCGCCCGACTTCTCCAGCAGGCCCAGCGCGTGCCGGACGTCGTCCTCCGTCAGCCCCGTGCGCCGCGCGAGGATGGGCAGCTCCGTGGTGGCCTGCCGCCCCACCGGGAAGGTCTCCAACAGCGAGCGCAGCAGCCGCTGGGACTCCGCCGCGTGCGGCTGCGCGCTGGCGGCCCTGTCCGTCAGCGTGATGCCGTATTCGCCCTCGCCCCGGCCGCCGCGCTCCAGCTTGCCCTCGCGCTCGAAGATCTTCAGGGCGGCGGAGACCTCGAACTCGCTGGCGCCCACCATGCCCGCGAGCGCGTGCACGCCCCGGTCGAACGCCTCCACGGCCTGGAGCTGCGCCCACACGTCCGACAGCACGGACTCGGACGGGTGGCTGCTCTCGATGAGGCGCTCCTGCGTGTACACGTCCGCGTGGTTGAACAGGAGCACCGCCGTGGCGGGGTTGCCGTCGCGGCCCGCGCGGCCGATCTCCTGGTAGTACGCCTCCACCGCCCGGGGGATGTTGGCGTGCGCGACGAAGCGGATGTCCGGCTTGTCGATGCCCATGCCGAAGGCGTTGGTGGCCACCGCCACCGCCTCCTTCGCGGACATGAAGTCCTCCTGCGCGCGGCGGCGGGCGTCGTCCTCCATGCCCGCGTGGTACAGCACCGCGTTCACCTTGCGCGTGACGAGCGCGGAGTGCATCCCCTCCGCCGCCTTGCGCGTGGAGCAGTAGATGATGCCGCTGCCGCCCTTCGCCGCCAGGCCGGCGCACGCGTCCCGGCGCTCCTCGTCCCCGCTGACGTTCACCACGTCCAGGAAGAGGTTGGGCCGGTCGAACCCCTGCGCGAACACCGCCGGGTCCTTCATCAGGAGCACCCGGACGATGTCCTCGCGCACCTCCGGCGTCGCCGTGGCGGTGAGGGCCACCGTGCGCGGGGGCCGCAGCCGCTTGCGCACCTGTCCCAGCAGCGCGTAGTCCGGCCGGAAGTCGTGGCCCCACTGGGAGATGCAGTGCGCCTCGTCCACGGCGAACAGCTCCACGCCCAGCCCGGCCACCAGCTCCAGGAAGCTGCCGCTGCGGAAGCGCTCCGGCGCCACGTAGAGCAGCTTGTACTCGCGGGCGCGCAGCTTGCGCAGGCGCTCCGCCCGCTCCACGTCCGACAGCGACGAGTTGATGTACGTGGCCGGGATGCCCTTCGCGGTGAGCTGCTCCACCTGGTCCTTCATCAGCGCGATGAGCGGCGACACCACCAGCGTGATGCCCGGCAACAGCAGCGCCGGCAGCTGGTAGCACAGGCTCTTGCCCGCGCCCGTGGGCATCACCACCACCGTGTTGCGGCCGCTGAGGACGGAGCTGATGACGGGCGCCTGGCCGGGGCGGAACTCCGACAGGCCGAAGTGCCGCACCAGTCCCTGCTGGGCATCCTCGAAATGGGGCAGGGACTCCGTCATCGCGCGCATGTTCACCATCCTGGCTGGGCCGTCAACGCCAATCCCCCCGGGGGGGCACCGGCGCGCCCCCGCGTCACAGCTGGAGCCCCGGAGGAAGGGGAACCGCCAGCGCGGCCCGTTTCCGCGCCACCTCGCGTCGCAGCGCCTCCGTCCGCTCCGGGGCCAGGCGGCCGTCCACCACGATGTCCCCCTCGCGCGCGCCCGGCGGCAGCCGCCAGCGCTCCACCGTGCACGCCTGCCCGCCGTCGGTCCGCACCACCAGCGCCCGCGAGTCCTCCAGCACCTCCACACGGACGGGGCTCGCCCCCAGCGTCAGCAGCACGCCCGCCCCCATCACCAGCCCCCTCCCGTGACGCACTTGCGCCGCCCCTCCCGCTCGCTGTCCGGGAGGATGCCCCGCTCCAGCATCGACACGAACGCGTGGTCCCCCACGACGACGTGGTCCAGGAGCTTCACGCCCAGCAGCCCCGCCATCCGCGCCAAGTGCTCCGTGAGCCCCACGTCCTGGACGCTGGGCTCCGGGTCCCCGGAAGGATGGTTGTGCGCGAGCACGATGGCCGTGGCCCTCGCCGCGAGCACCGCGGCGAACACCTCCCGAGGGTCCACCGGACACGCGCTCAGGGTCCCTTCCGCCACCCGGGCGTCGCGCACCAGCACGTTGCGCGGGTTGAAGCACAGCACGTGGAACACCTCGCGCCGGAGCGCGCTCAACGTGGGCGCCAGGTACGCGTGCACCTCCTTCGGCGTGCGCAGCCGGGGCCGCTTCTCCGGGGAGCGCTGCGCCCGCCTTCCCAGCTCCAGCGCCGCCAGCAGCCGGGACGTGCGGGAGGGCCCCACGCCCCGCCGCGCGCACAGGACGCGCGGATCCTCCTGCACCAGCGCCTTGAGGCCGTCCCTCGACACGCCGTCCGCCGCGTCCCCCAACCCCTCCGTCCACAGGAGGCCCAGCAGCTCCAGGTCGGTGAGGGCCTCCGCGCCCAGCCGGAAGAGGCGCTCGCGCGCATCCCCCAGGCCCGCGCCGCGCGCCCTCACCGACCTGCCACCCGTGGCTTCCCCTTCGCCCGGCTCCGCCCACGCCTCTCCACCTCGTTCCATCCCGCCTCCGTCCACGCGACGGCGGGCTTGAGCAAGGCATGTGCCCTTCAGGGCGCACTCCTGGACGCGCGTGTCGGGCCGTCCAGCGGCGCGAGAAGAGGCCCCGTGGCGGGACGGACAGCGGTGCTCCACTCGCACTCCTGGCGTGCGAGGAGCCAAGAAGCGTGGAGGCCGCCCGCTAGAAGCGGGAGATGGCGAAGAAGGCCTTGATCTTGTCGTTCGTCTCGCGAAGCCGCTCGCTCAGCGTGCGGACGAACGTCCACAGGAGGACGTAGGCCAGGTCCTTGTCCGTGAACATCAGCTGGTCCAGCTTCGCGCGCTCGATGACCCACACCGTGCAGTCGCTGTGGGCGATGGCGTCCGCCGAGCGGGGAGAATCCTCGATGACCGCCATCTCTCCGAAATACTGGCCGGGTTCGAGGATGGCGAGCGCCTCCTCCCCGATGCCCGGCACGGATTTGGAAATGCGCACCTTGCCATTGGTCAGGATGAACATCTCCTGGCCGGTGTCGCCTTCGCGGAATAGGAAGTCCCCGGCCGCGTGGCTCCGGGAGCGGGCGATTCGAGCGACCTTGGCGAGCTGGCCCTGGGTCAATCCCTCGAAGAGCGCAACCTTCTTGAGGACAGCGGCATCCATGGGGTCCAGGTTCGTATCATGGCCAGGAAGGCGGTGTCTGGTACCGTCCTGGCCCGCAAACGTATGAGCGCAGGAGGCGCCGTGTCGCAGGACAAGATCCAGAAGGTCACCATCATCGGCTCGGGCCCGGCGGGTTACACCGCCGCCATCTACGCCGCGCGCGCCAACCTGGAGCCCGTGGTGTTCGCCGGCGGCCCCACCCTGGAGCACCCGCAGCGCGTCCCGGGCGGCCAGCTCATGGTCACCACGGACGTGGAGAACTACCCCGGCTTCCCGGAGGCCATCACCGGCCCGGAGCTGATGGAGCGGTTCCAGAAGCAGGCGGAGCGCTTCGGCACCGTCATCCACATGGAGAACATCACCAAGGTGGACTTCTCCAAGCGGCCCTTCCTGCTGGAGAGCGAGAGCGGCATGCAGGTGCGCTCGGAGACGGTCATCATCTCCACGGGCGCCACGGCCAAGTGGCTGAACGTCAAGGGCGAGGACACCTACAAGAACCGCGGCGTGTCCGCGTGCGCCACCTGTGACGGCGCCTTCTTCAAGAAGCAGGACGTGCTGGTGGTGGGCGGCGGTGACACGGCCATGGAGGAGGCCACGTACCTGGCGAAGATCGTCAACCACGTCACGCTCATCCACCGCCGCGACACGCTGCGCGCGTCCAAGGTGATGCAGGAGCGCGCGCGCAACAACCCGAAGATCTCCTTCATGTGGGACTCCGCGGTGGAGGAGGTGGTGGGGGACGGCAAGGGGATGACGGGCGCTGTCGTGCGCAACCTCAAGACGGGCGACAGCCAACTGGTCAACGCGCACGGCCTGTTCGTGGCCATCGGCCACACGCCGAACACGGAGCTGTTCCAGGGCATCCTGGAGACGCACCAGGGCGGCTACCTGAAGACGATTCCGGGCAGCACGCGCACCAACATCGAGGGCGTCTTCGCCTGCGGCGACGTGCAGGACAGCTACTACCGCCAGGCCATCACCGCGGCGGGCACCGGCTGCATGGCCGCCATCGACGCGGAGCGCTGGCTCATCGAGCACGGCGAGTAGCCCGCCCTCCCTTTTTCCGTCCTCGAGCGAGACGACACGCGCATGAGCACGAAGCAGAAGACGGTGGCGGTGCACGCGGGCTCCCGGCTCACCGGGAGCAAGGCCGTGCCCGTCATGCCGCCCATCTTCCCGGCGGCGGTGAACTGGTTCGACAGCAGCGACGACCTGTCCGACGCGCTGGACGGAAAGGACTACGCCTACGCCCGCATCAGCGCGCCCAACGCCGCGCTGCTGGAGGAGGCCGTGGCGGCGCTGGAGGGCGCGGAGGCCTGCGTCGCCTACGCCAGCGGCATGGCCGCGCTGCGCTCGCTGTTCGACGCGCAGCCGTGGAAGGCCGGGGACGTGCTGGTGATGCCCACGGACGGCTACGGCGTCACCCGGGCGCTCTACCGGAACCTGTGCGCCCGCTGGGGCGTGGAGTTGAGGCCCCTGGACGTGACGTCCCCGGACGCGCCCGCGCGCATCCGGGAGTGGCGCCCGCGCCTGGTGCTGGCGGAGAGCCTCTCCAACCCGCTGCTGCGCGTGCCGGACATCCGCGCGCTCGCGCGGGCCTGTCAGGACGCGGGCGCGGTGCTCGCGGTGGACGCGACGTTCCCGTCCCCCTTCGGCCAGCGCGCGCTGGCGCTGGGCGCGGACTACGCGGTGCAGTCCACCAGCAAGTGGCTCAACGGCCACAGCGACGCGCTGGGCGGCACGGTGAGCGGCGCCAGGGCGCGCATCGACCCCTTGAGGGCCGCGCGCGTGCTGTCCGGCGACGTGCTGGGCCCCTTCGAGGCGTGGCTCACGCTGCGCGGCCTGCGCACGCTGCCCGTCCGCATGAAGGCCCACAACGAGCACGCCGCCCACGTGGCGAAGCGGCTGTCGGACTCGCCGCTGCTGGAGCGGGTCATCTACCCGGGCCTCGCGTCCCATCCGGACCACGCCGTGGCGGCGCGGGTGCTGGAGGGCGGCTTCGGGCCCATGGTGGCGTTCGAGATCAAGGGCGCGGGGCAGAGGGAAGGGGACCGGTTCCTGGAGGCCCTGCGGGTGGCGAAGCCCGGGCCGTCGCTGGGAGACGTGGGCACGCTGGTGATGCACGCGGCCAGCGCGAGCGCCCGCCGGATGACGCCCGAGGAGCGCGCCCAGGCGGGCATCCGCGACAGCCTCATCCGCGTGTCCGTGGGGCTGGAGGATCCGGACGACGTGGCGGATGACCTGCTCGCCGCGGTGGCGAAGGGGGCCGGCCGGTGAAGATGGTGGACGTCGGCGACAAGCCGAAGACGGACCGCGTGGCGGTGGCCACCGCGCGCCTGCGCATGCTGCCGGAGACCCGCGAGCGCATCCTCGCGGGGAAGGTGGAGAAGGGGGACGTGCTCGCGGCGGCGCGGCTCGCCGGCATCATGGCGGCCAAGCGCACCCCGGACTTCGTGCCCCTGTGCCACCCCATCGCGCTCGCGGGCGTGGACGTGACGCTCACGCCCGTGGACGAGGGGCTGGAGATCCGCGCGCGCGTGAAGACGGTGGACCGCACGGGCGTGGAGATGGAGGCGCTCACGGCCGCGTGCGCGGCGGCGCTCACCATCTATGACATGTGCAAGGGCGCGGACCGGGGCATGGTCATCGAGGCGGTGCAGCTGGACCACAAGTCCGGCGGCCGCTCCGGCACCTGGGACCGCGACCCGGCCTAGCGCTTCGCCTCCGCGCGCAGCCGCTCCAGGAAGAAGGCCGTCACCACCAGCGAGTGCGTGATGTGGCCTTCCAGGATGAGCCGGGGCAGGTCCGCGCGCGGGTGCAGCTCCACGGCGATGTCCTCGCCGTCGTCCGGGTCGCCGTCGCTCACGCGCTCGCAGTCCAGCGCCAGGTACGTGTGGCAGCGGTTGGACTGGAAGGCCGGGTTGGGGTGCACGACGCCCAGCGGCTCCAGCCTCGCGGCGCGGTAGCCCGTCTCCTCCTCCAGCTCGCGCGCGGCGGCCGTGGCCGGGTCCTCGCCCGGGTCGATGACGCCGCCCGGCACCTCCAGCGTCGCCGCGTCGATGCCGAAGCGGAACTGGCGCACCATCACCAGCGCGTCCTGCTTCGTCACCGCGATGACGTTCACCCAGTCCGCGCAGTCCATGTGCACGCGCGGGTGCTCTCGGTGCGTGCGCGGGTCCGCGACCCTGTCCTCGCGGATCCGCACCACCGTGAAGTCGTGCACCAGCCCCCGGCGCAGGCGCGGCCAGGGCTTCAGCTTCGTCTCGGGCGCGGACGTCATGCGGCAGACCCCCTCCCTCAGTTGAGCAGCTCCGCCCGCTCCCGCAGCTCCCGCGCGGACAGCTCCAGGCGCTCGCGGTCCGGCGCGTCCGGGGACAGCTCCAGGCAGCGCTCCACGTCCTTCAGCGCGGCGCGGAAGGCGCCCATCGTCGTGAGCAGCGACGCGCGGGTGCGCAGCTCCCCCGGGTGGTCCGGGGCCAGCAGGAGCAACAGGTCCACCACCGCCAGCCCGCGCTGGCTGTCGTCGCGCCCCAGGTACACGCGGCGCAGGTTGGACAGCATGCGGTACGCGATGAGCTCCACTGGCGCGGGCGCGAGCATGGAGCGGTCGAACTTGAGCTGCGGCGCCACGCGCTTGAGCAGCTCCTCGCAGCCGTGCTCGGTGAGGATGTCGCCGTGGTGGAAGGGGTCCATCACCAGCTTGTGGTCGCCCGCGTCGCACGCCACCAGGAAGTGGCCGGGGAAGGGGACGCCGTACAGCGCGATGCCCGCGCGGCGCGCCACCTCCAGGTACAGCACGGACAGGGTGATGGGCAGCCCCACCTTCCGCTCCAGCACCTGGTCCAGGAAGCTGTTGTCCGGGGAGTGGTAGTCGTCCTCGTTCCCCCGGAAGCCCTCGATGTCCGCCAGCACGTGGCGAAGCGCGCGCAGGGGCGCCAGGGCCTCGCCCTTCTCGCGCAGCCGGTCCGCCTCCACCTGCACCCGCGCGGCGAGCGCGTCCAGCGTCCTCAGGCACGCCGGAGCATCCAGGTCTTCACGGCCCAGCGTCGCGATGGCCAGGGCCGCCAGGTCCAGCCGCGGAGGCTCCGCGGCCAGGGAAGACACCAGCCGCTCACGCGCCAGCGGCGGGCCGAATCCAGAGGGAAAGCTCACGGTGCGCACCAGTAACCCACGGAGGCTCCTCACGGCAAAGGCAGGCAGCCGAGCGTCAGGTCCCCGGCGGCGCTGCCGGCAGCCGCCCCTTGATTTCCGCCCGGAGGGCCATCTGCGCGGAGATCAGCCCCGCCAGGATGCCGTCCTCGAACTCGAAGGTCGGGTGCTCCTTCAGCTCCGGGAAGTCGTGCGGGTTGCGCAGCTCCTCCGGCCCGATGTTGGGCACCGCCTCGCGCGCCAGCCGCAGCACCTTCGCCTGCTGCTGGGCGATCATCCGCTCGTAGAGGGGGGTGGCCAGGGCCAGGAACTCGTTCGCCGTCTCTTCCGTCATGGTGTGTGTGCCTCGCCTCACTCTTGAGCGATGTCCCACTTCAGGCGTCGGTAGGTGTAACGGAAGGCGTCGGCGTTTGCTTCGACGGCGTCTCCCTGGGCCTCCCGCCCGTCCAGGAAGGCGACGAAGTCGAACTGCCGCCCGGGCTGGCCGTACTCCGCGTCGAAGACGCGCACGATTTCATTGGCCGGCAGCGTCCTGCGCCCCGCCACGCTCACCAGGGGGATGTCCAGGCCCTTCATGTCCTTCGACGGGGCGTAGGACTTCCACACCAGCTCCGTGCACACCAGCGACTGATCGGAGAAGAAGTCGAAGTTGAAGTCATACGGCCGGCCCTGGAAGGTGAAGGCGCGCAGGATGGCGCGGGCCTTGTCCAGGGGGGACAGCCGGGGCCGCAGGACGCCCAGGTAGTCCACGTGCATGCCGTGCTCCACGCCGGTGAAGCTCACGCCCTCGCTGATGGACTCGATGATGCGCACCGGGTCGCCGTGCGCGTCCGGCCGGGTGTACTCGGCCCACTTGGCGGGGAAGGCCCTCGCCAGGTGGGCGGTGAACGTCTCCGGGTGGCCCGGCAGGGTGGCCACCCACGCCTTCACGGCCGGCTCCGCGTCGAAGGCCTGGGACAGCTCCCGCGCGCTGCCCACGTACAGCTCCGCGTGCGGCCAGAAGCCCGGCAGCCCGATGTTGGACAGGAACCAGTTCTGGCGCGCGACCATCACGTCCCCGGGCTCCATGCGCGGCAGGAGCGCCAGCGCCTGCTCCCGCGAGATGAGCGGCCGGCCCGAGCGGTGCACGCGCGTGTCGCCCATCCACTCCGCCACCGTCTTCTGCACCGGGAAGACCGCGCGGGCGGTGGTGTCCTGGGTGAGGTCCGCGGCGGCCTTGGCGAAGAGCACCGGGCCCCGCTTCAAGAGGCGCGCGCGGGCCGCCTGGCTGTCCCGCCGCATGGCCTGGAGGAGCGCGGGGACGCCGGGCTCGCTCAGCACGCCGGCCTTCGCGAGCACCGGGCTCAGCGTCGCGCGGTAGCCGTCGCCCGTGAACAGCTGCGTGCTGGTGCCCACGTGGACGACCTTCTCCTTGAAGCGGCTGAAGGCGCGCGCGGGCAGGCCGTACTCGGGGCCGGGCTCGTCCAGGAGCACCTCCAGCTGCGCCTTGCCGCCGGCGAGGTCCGCGAAGGCCATGCCCTGCGCCAGCTCCGCCGCGAGCGCGGCGTGGGTGAGGAGGAAGCCCCAGGCGTGCTTCTTCGGCTGGAGGAGGGAGGGCACCTTGAGGAAGTCCCAGTAGCGCTGGCGCACCACCTCCGTGGAGATGAAGCAGTCGAAGAAGGCGGCCCAGGTGGACACCAGGAGCTGCTTCTCGTCCGGGGTGTAGGGCACGTCCTGGTCGCGCTGGTACAGCGCCTTGGCGCGGAAGGCCTCCGCGCGCAGCCGGCGCAGCCCTTCCGTCCCCTGGCGCAGCGCCGCCAGGTCGCGCCGGGCCTGGGCGACGAAGGCGGCGTCGTCCAGCGCGTAGACGTCGCGTGGCGCCGGCGCGGAGGCGGTGCTCGCGTCGGTGGACCGGGGGTCGGCGGGAGGGCTGGCGAGCGTGAGCCAGGCGGCGAGCAGGGAGGCGGCGGACATCGGGAGGGAGGACTCCGGCGGGCGTGGGCGCGGGGGGACTCTACTCCGAAGCGGGCGTGGACGAGCCGGACGGTCCCCCGGCCGCCCGGCGGCGCAGGAGGTGCAGGCGGCCAGGGTGGCCCGAAGCGGGCGCCATCCCCACGTTGAGGCGTGGATGGCCGTCCGGGCATGGGAGCTCCGGGCGTAAGAAAGGTGGAAGTCACGATGGCTTACGGAAAGGCGGAGGACCTCTCGCGCTCCATCACCCCGCACCTGGATGGGGTGGAGTACCCGGCGACGCGCGAGGAGCTGGTCGAGACCGCCGCGGACAACGAGGCCCCGGTCGACATCATCAACATCCTCAAGTCCCTGCCCCAGGACGAGTACATGCTGCGCGAGCACGTGCTGCGCGACCTGGCGGAGGCCGAGCGCCGCTTCGCGATGAACGGGCTGCGGGACGACGACGGCGTGGACCGCGACCGGCGCAACATCGGGCGCGACCGCGTCGAGGGCGCCTCCGAGGGCGAGACGCGCCACCCGTAGGGTCGCCCTCGCGCTGACACTCCTCAGCCAAGGATGGCGCAAGACGCTCGCGGGCGCCCTGGCTTTCTGCCAGCGTTCGCGAGCGCATGCGTAAGGGCCTCCTGTGGAGCTGTCTCGTGCTGTCGCTGGCCGCCGCCGGGTGCAAGTCCCGGTATCCGCCGCTCAACCCCGCGCCGGGGCTGCCGCCGCCGGTGCGCCTGGACTTCAAGCCCCCCGTGGACCGCCTGCTCACCGAATCCGTGCGCGCCACCCGCACCCTCCAGCGCGAGGGCCGGCCGGAGGTGCGCGACGAGGCGGCCTTCACCACCGAGACGCGCTTCACCCCGTCCGACGGCGGCTGGCGCGTGGCCCAGGCCGTGCGCACCCCGCGCCAGGTGCATGACGGCCAGGACGTGCCCTCCCTGTCCGGGGCCGTGCTGGAGCGCTTCACGCTGCGCATGCAGCTGGCCGCGGACGGCACCTTCGTGAAGCTGGTGGGCCCGGAGGCCGCGCAGGAGGCGCTGCGGCAGGTGGCGCCCGAGGGCCCCGGCGTGCCGGAGGTGGAGCGCTTCTTCAGCCCGGAGGCGCTGGAGCTCCGCACGCGCCGCGAGTGGGAGGCGAAGTACGCGGGGCTGCTCCAGCGCAACCTGGTGGAGGGGCAGCGCACCTGGGCGGTGGACTCCGTGGAGGTGGACGGCGAGGAGCGCGCCTTCCTGCTGGAGCGCGTGGTGCTGGGCACGCGGCCCACGACGTTCGGCGACGCGGTGGTGCTGTCGCTGCACTGCCTGGACGCGCTGCCGCCCAAGGCGCCGGCGGAGCTGCTGGCCGCGTGGGCGGAGGCGGGCTCGCCCGCGCTTTCGAAGGGTGTGACGTGTGAAGGCGAGCAGGTGGTGGCGACGGGCCGCTTCATCCCGGTGCGCCGCCTGCTGGAGGTGAAGGCGGTGGGGGCGGGCGCGACGCTCCTGCTCACCACCGAGTCCCAGGCGGAAGCGCTCCAGGAGGAAGGGCCATGAGCCACGACGAGTACCTCATCGAGGACGACGCGGGTGTGAAGCGCGTGGTGCAGGAGGCGAAGCGGGTGGCGGTGCTGGGCATCAAGACGGAGGACCACTCCGCCCAGCCCGCGTACTACGTGCCGGAGTACCTGGCGAAGACGGGCGTGGACGTGGTGCCGGTGCCTGTCTACTACCCGGACGCGAAGGTCATCCTGGGCAAGCCGGTGTACCGGCGGCTGGTGGACATCCCGGGCGACATCGACGTGGTGGACGTGTTCCGCCGGCCGGGCGACATCGACCAGCACGTGGACGACATCATCGCGAAGAAGCCCAAGGCGGTGTGGTTCCAGTCCGGCATCCGCAACGACGCCGCGGCGAGGAGGCTGGCGGCCGCCGGCATCCGCGTGGTGCAGGACCGCTGCCTGATGGTGGACCACCGCCGCTACAGCGGGCGCTGACGCCAGGAACGACCGCGGCCCTCCGCACCCGAGGGTCCGGAGGGCCGCGTGGCCGCGCGTGGAGGTCGGCGGCCCTCGTCAGGCGTCAGTAGTTGCCGGAGATGACCTTGGGCAGGGCCTTCTGCAGGTCCGGCAGCGGGCCGATCTGCCGCGAGTCCGCAGCCTGCGCCGTGCCGTTGTTGCGCAGCAGGCCGCGCATCTGCACGGACGTCAGCAGCCGGCCGTTGGCCTTCGCCACGCCCTGGGCGCTGACGGCGGTGCCCACGATGATGGGCGACGCGCTGGAGGTGCCGCTGAAGGTGGACGTGTAGTACTGGTCCTCGCCGTAGGCGCTGCCGAAGCGGTCGCCGTAGCCGGTGGAGACGACGGACTCACCCCAGCCGTGCACGTTCACGCGCTGGCCGAAGTTGGTCCAGCACATGGGCACGCGCGTGGTGGCGGTGCTGGCGCCCACGAGGATGGCCCCCGAGTCGCGCGTGGCCGGGTTGAACCGGCCGCCGTACGCGGCCGCGTCCAGGTTCGCGCTGCCGTTGCCCGCCGCCTCCACCACGATGACGCCGTTGGCGGTGGCGTTGCGGATGGCGTCGTAGTTGTCCTGCCAGTACTCCATCGCGATGAAGTTGCACTGGGACGTGTTGCACGTGCAGGCCGTGCCGTCCGAGGGCCCGCCCGCGTGCAGCTCGATGAGGATGACGCCGCCCGCGCCCACCGCGGCCGCCGCGTTGGTGATGGCGCTCGCGGTGTTCTGCGCGCCAATGGCCTCCACGCCCGGCGTCGCCGCGTTGGCGATGCCCGTCACGCCGTAGCCATTGGACGCGCCCACGATCTCCCCCAGCACCGCGGTGCCGTGGTTGCGCCAGGCCAGGTCGTTGTACTGCGTGCCGCCCACGCGGAAGAACGTGGGGAAGTCCTCGTGCGTGGTGCGCCAGGCGCCCTCGATGTCCACGAACCTCACGTTGGTGCCCCGGCCGCCCGCCACCGTCCACGCGTACGTGGCGTTGACGCCGGAGGGCGCCGCGTTGAGGTAGCCCTGGTTGGTCTGGTACAGCGGCGTGGTGGGCGGCAGGTCCGCCGCGGCCAGCAGCGCGCGAAGCCCCGCCTCCATGCCGAA
The DNA here is from genome assembly GCF_041903675.1 of Corallococcus sp. RDP092CA. Classification (NCBI taxonomy): domain Bacteria; kingdom Pseudomonadati; phylum Myxococcota; class Myxococcia; order Myxococcales; family Myxococcaceae; genus Corallococcus; species Corallococcus sp. RDP092CA. Next base: position 70,778 of record NZ_JAYESI010000021.1, read on the forward strand.
GTTCACCATCGCCGGCTCCGGGGGCGGCGCCGCGTAGGCCGTCTCCACGCTCTCGACGCGGTTGAGCGCCGCCACCAGGTCCGCCACGGTGTCCGCGGTGGTGCCGGGCAACAGCGGGACCTCGAAGTACAGGTTCAGGTCCGCCAGCTGCTCGCCGCTCGCCTGCTCACCGGACTGCTTGCTCGCGTCCAGCGCGGCCTCCTCCGCCTGGAACACCCGGCCCAGCGCCCCGATGCGCGGCGCGCGCTCCAGGAGCGCCACCACCTCCGCCAGGTCCGCCTCCACGCGCGCCGCGTCCAGGCGCAGGCCGGCCAGGAGCGCTTGCTCGCTGGCGCTGCGCTCCGAGGACAGGGCGCGCAGCGCGCCGCCGCGCAGGCGGACGTGGCTGCCCTCGTGGAACTTCACCACCAGCCGCTCCACGAACGTCCCCGCGGGCAGCTCCCGGCCCGTGGGCTTCGCCAGGAGCGCGCGCGGCGTCAGCGCGGGCGCGGCGCCAGCAGCGGGGGCCAACGCCAGCAGGGACACAGCCATGACCGCGCCACGCAGGGGGCGCGGGGACAGCGTCGACTTCAGCATGGACTTCCTCCGGGATGGACAGCATCCCCACCATGCCACGCCGGTCTGTCATTTAAATCTGACTATTCTGTTATTTCTGTGCTGTTGTTCTATTCGGCCCGCGTTGAAGCAGGCAGGCGTGCGGAGCCGCTCAGGTGCTCTGCTCGAAGGGCACGGGCGGCCGGGCCAGGGCGCGCTCGGCGGACAGCCGGGCCTGGTCCAGGGCGTCGAAGCCCCGCTCCAGCGTGGCGGGCGTCACCGGGGGCAGGTTGGAGACGACGACGTAGACGGGCACGTCGCGCGTCTGGAGCACGGTGAGCTGGAGGCGGAAGTGGTCGCGCCGGAGCGCGGCGGACCCGGCGGCCAGGCCCTGCGGATAGGCCATGGGGCCGCCCACCACCTTGCGCGTCCGGCTGGGCAGGAAGTGCACGAGGATGGCGTCCAGGTCCTTGCCGATGGCGCTCTCCTGGAGCGACAGCGCGGGCGCCTTGTCCACCAGGCCGCCGTCCCAGAACAGCTGGCCGTCCAGGGGCACCGCCCGGAACAGGCCCGGGTACGCGCAGGTGGCGTGGACGCGCGGGGCCAGCTCCCCCGTGGTGAACACCTGGTGCGTGCCGTGGGTGAGGTTGGCCGCCGTGAGCAGCAGCGGGTGCGGCAGGTCCTCGAAGGTGGACACCGGCAGCGTGGCCTCCAGGAGGCGCCGGAAGCGCTCGCCCTTGAGCAGGCCCGTGAAGCCGTGCCCCTGCGACGCCACGTTCAGCACCGCCCCGACGGGGTCCGGGTCCCAGAAGTTGGCCCGCGTCTGGCGCAGCACCAGCTCCTCCAGCGCCGTCATGGGCATCCCCGCCGCCGCGTACGCCGCCACCATCCCGCCCGCGGACGTGCCCGCGTAGGCGTGCGGCCGCAGGCCGGAGGCATGCAGCCCCTTGAGGAAGCCCGCATGGCCGTAGAAGCCGAAGTAGCCCGCGGACAGGACCAGCCCGAACCGCTTGCCTTCGAGCAGGGAGTGCAACGTGGAGGAGGGAGCCATTTCGGATTTTTACGGGATGGGTGCGCCTCAAGGCAACGCAATGCGTTGGTGGGGGCATTGTGGCCGGGCCCGAGCATCGATATATGTTGATGGCTCGATATGGATGTCCTCTCCCAATCCTTCCGTGTCCTGGGGGACACGACGCGGCTGCGCATCCTGCGCCTGGTGGCCCAGGCGCCGCTGAACGTGACGGAGCTCGTGTCGCTGGTGGGGGTGGCGCAGTCGTCGGTGTCGCATCACCTGTCGAAGCTGAAGGGGCTGGGGCTCATCCGGGAGGAGCGGCAGGCGGGGTTCACGTATTACTCGCTGGCCCTGGAGTCGGAGGACCCGCGCTGGCCGCTCATCCGGCTGGCGCGCGAGGCGGAGGACGCGGCGGGGGACTCCGCGCGGCTCAGCGACCTGCTGCGCGCGCGGGAGGACCGGCAGGCGCTCAACGAGCGGCTGTTGGAGCCGGGCCAGTCGTGGTTCCTCTGGGCGGGGGCGCTGGCGTCGCTGCTGCCGCCGCTGGACGTGGCGGACTTCGGCTGCGGCACGGGCGTGTTCAGCCGGGCCATGGCCCGGTGGGCGAGGCAGGTGTGGGCCATCGACCAGAGCGAGGACGCGCTGTCCCAGGCTCGAACTCTGGCCTCCCGCGACGAACTCACCAACATCACCTTCCTGCGCGAGGACCTGCACCGGCTGTCGCTCCAGGGCGGGTGCATGGACCTGGTGGTGATTTCGCAGAGCCTGCACCACGTGGAGGCTCCCGCGGCGGTGGTGGCGGAGGCCGCGCGGCTGCTCAAGCCGGGGGGCCGGTTGGTGGTGCTGGAGCTGATGCCGCACGAGGAGAAGTGGGTGCTGGAGCGGTTGGGCCACCGGCACCTGGGGTTTTCGCCCGAAGTCCTTGAAGAGGCCCTTCGCGAGGCCGGCTTCACGTCGTTCACCCGCGAGACGCACGCGCGCGACGGGGCCAGTCCCTTCCGCGTCTTCCTGCTGACCGGAGTCAAACCGTCATGACGAGCCACCTCGCCCACCCCCTGCCGCTTCCCCCCGGGGAGCACGGCCAGCGCGTGGAGGCGCTCCTGGCCGCGATGCGCGAGCGCATCCTGGTGCTGGACGGCGCCATGGGCACGCTCCTCCAGGGCCACCACCTGGTGGCGGCGGACTTCGGCGGCGCGGAGTACGAGGGCTGCAACGAGCACCTGGTCCTCACCCGCCCGGACGTCATCGAGGGCATCCACGCGAAGTACTTCGCCGCGGGCGCGGACGTGACGGAGACGGACAGCTTCGGCGGCACGCCGGTGGTGCTGGCGGAGTTCGAGCTGGGCCACAAGGCGCATGAGATCAACGTCGCCGCGTCCCGCCTGGCGCTGAAGGCCGCGAAGGCGGCGGAGGCGAAGGACGGCCGGATGCGCTGGGTGGCGGGCTCCATCGGCCCCACCACCAAGGCCATCAGCGTCACCGGCGGCATCACCTTCGAGGAGCTGGTGGACAACTTCGCCGTGCAGGCGGAGGCGCTCGCGGTGGGCGGAGCGGACTACCTGCTCGTGGAGACGGCGCAGGACACGCGCAACGTGAAGGCGGCGCTGCTGGGCATCGACCGGGCGTTCAAGAAGCTGGGCTGGCGGGTGCCGGTGGCGGTGTCCGGGACCATCGAGCCCATGGGCACGATGCTCGCGGGCCAGTCCGTGGAGAGCCTGGCCGCGTCGCTGGAGCACACGGAGTTGCTGTACCTGGGGCTCAACTGCGCCACGGGCCCGGATTTCATGACGGACCACATCCGGTCGCTGTCGTCCATGAGCCCGTTCCCGGTGTCGTGCGTGCCCAACGCGGGCCTGCCGGACGAGAACGGCCAGTACCTGGAGTCGCCGGAGATGATTGCCCGGTCGCTCCGGCGCTTCTGTGACAACGGCTGGATCAACGTGGTGGGCGGCTGTTGCGGCACGCACGCGGGCCACATCGAGGCGCTCGCCGCCGCGGTGAAGGGCTTGAAGCCGCGCACGGAGACGCCGAAGCCGCGCTCGTCGCTGTCCGGGGTGGACTACCTGGAGGTGACGGACGAGCAGCGCCCCATCATCGTGGGCGAGCGCACCAACGTCATCGGCAGCAAGAAGTTCAAGGAGCTCATCGTCGCGGGCCAGGTGGACGACGCGTCGGAGATCGCCCGCGCCCAGGTGCGGCGGGGGGCGCAGGTCATCGACGTCTGCCTGGCCAACCCGGACCGGGACGAGCTGGAGGACATGCGCCACTTCCTGGAGGTGGTGGTCAAGAAGGTGCGCGTGCCGCTGATGATCGACTCGACGGACGAGAAGGTCATCGCCATGGCGCTCACGTACTGCCAGGGCAAGGCCATCGTCAACTCCGTCAACCTGGAGGACGGCGAGGAGCGCTTCGAGAAGGTCGTCCCGCTGGCGAAGGCCTTCGGCGCCGCGCTGGTGGTGGGCTGCATCGACGAGGTGGGCATGGCCGTCACGCGCGACCGCAAGCTCGCCGTGGCCGAGCGCAGCTACGAGCTGCTCACGAAGAAGTACGGCATGCGCCCGGAGGACCTCTACTTCGACCCGCTGGTGTTCCCCTGCGCCTCGGGTGACGCGCAGTACACCGGCAGCGGCGTGGAGACGATTGAGGGCGTGCGCCTCATCAAGCAGCGCTTCCCCCAGTGCCGCACGGTGCTGGGCATCAGCAACGTGTCCTTCGGCCTGCCCACCGCGGGCCGCGAGGTGCTGAACTCCGTGTTCCTGTACCACTGCGTGCAGGCGGGCCTGGACATGGCGCTCGTCAACTCGGAGAAGCTGGAGCGCTACCCGTCCCTGCCGGAGGAGGACCGCCGGCTGTCGGAGGACCTCCTCTACAACCGGGGCGCGGACCCCATCACGCCCTTCGCAGCGCACTTCCGCGAGCGCAAGGCGGCCAAGGCGCAGGTGAGCAGCCTGCCGCTGAACGAGCGGCTCCAGCGCTACATCATCGAGGGCACGCGCGACGGCCTGACCGCGGACCTGGACCTGGCGATGAAGGAGATGGCGCCGCTGGACATCATCAACGGGCCGCTGATGAAGGGCATGGACGAGGTGGGCCGCCTCTTCGGCGCCAACGAGCTCATCGTCGCGGAGGTGCTCCAGAGCGCGGAGTCCATGAAGGCCGCCGTGAGCCACCTGGAGCCGCACATGAGCAAGACCCAGGCGGCGTCGCGCGGGAAGATCGTCCTCGCGACGGTGAAGGGGGACGTGCACGACATCGGCAAGAACCTGGTGGAGATCATCCTCGCCAACAACGGCTTCCAGGTGGTGAACCTGGGCATCAAGGTCCCGCCCGAGCAACTGGTGCTGGCGGTGAAGGAGCACCGCCCGGACATCCTGGGCCTGTCTGGCCTGCTGGTGAAGAGCGCGCACCAGATGGTGGCCACCGCGGAGGACCTGAAGCGCGCGGGCGTGGAGACGCCCATCCTGGTGGGCGGCGCCGCGCTCAGCCGCAACTTCGTGGACCGCAACATCGCCCCGGCCTACGGCGGCGGCACGGTGGCCTACGCGCAGGACGCGATGAACGGCCTGGAGCTGGCGAAGCAGATCGTGGAGCCGGGCGCGCACGCGAAGCTGCGGGACGACCTGGCCGCGCGCCGGCTGAAGCTGGCGCAGGAGGTGAAGGACCGCCCCGCGCCCGCCGCCCCGGTGCGCCGCACGCGCAGCGCGGAGGTGCCGGTGCTGGACGTGGTGCCGCCCGCGCCGGACTTCGCGCGGCATGTCCTCACCAACACGCCGCTGGACCACATCTGGAAGTTCATCAACCCGGTGATGCTCTACGGCCGCCACCTGGGCCTGCGCACGTCGTCGCGCGCGCTGGGTACCCCGGCGGAGGCCGACCTCGCGAAGACGGAGGAGGGGCGCAAGGCGCTGGCACTGAAGGAGGCGGTGGAGGAGCTGAAGGCGCTGCTCCGCGGCGGCGTGATGCAGGCGCGCTCGGTGTTCCAGTTCTTCAAGGCGGCCAGCGACGGCGACCGCGTGCTCCTCTTCGGCGGCGCGACGGGCGAGCAGGTGACGTCCTTCGACTTCCCCCGGCAGGAGAAGGACAACGGCCTGTGCCTGGCGGACTACGTGAAGCCGCTGGCGAACGGCAAGCCGGTGGACGCGCTCGCGCTGTTCGTCACCACGGCGGGCGCGGGCATCCGCGAGCTGTCCGAGGGCTTCAAGGCGAAGGGCGAGTTCCTCAAGATGCACGCGGTGCAGGCCCTGGCGCTGGAGACCGCCGAGGGCTACGCGGAGCTCCTGCACACGCAGCTGCGCAGCATGTGGGGCTTCCCGGACCGCGCGGACATGACCATGCTGGAGCGCTTCCGCGCGGAGTACACCGGCAAGCGCTACTCGTTCGGCTACCCGGCGTGCCCGCGCCTGGAGGACCAGACGAAGCTGTTCGCCGCGCTCAAGCCGGAGGAGATCGGCGTGCAGCTCACCGACGGCTGCATGATGGAGCCCGAGGCGAGCGTGTCCGCCATCGTCTTCCACCACCCGAACGCGACGTACTTCTCCGTGACCTGATGCGTCGCGGGCCCGAAGGCCGGGCCCCCGCGCGGCGGAAGGGTTAGATTGTCGCCCATGTCCTCGCCCACCATCCGTCGCGCCGTCCAGCTCCTGCCCGCGTGTGCCACGACGGGCATCGGCAGCCTGCCGCACACCCAGGTGGAGCTGGGGCTGCAAGCCGCGCTCGCCCTGGACCTCCCGTTCCTGCCGCAGCTGCCGGTGGGGCACCCCTCGGAGCTGATGATCCCCGCCGCGCTGGAGGGCCTGCCGGGCCTGCGCTTCGACGAGGACGGCGTCTGCACGGTGGACGTGGGCGCGTGGACGGCGGGGCGCGAGGCCTTCGAGAAGCGGCTGGAGGCGGCGCTCGGCTCCGGGGACCTGGAGGCCTTCGAGCCCACGGCGGACGCGTGCCGCGCGTGGAAGCCGTTCCTCTGGGAGGTGGAGCACCGCAAGCTCGCGTTCGCGAAGGCGCAGCTGTCCGGCCCCTTCACGGTGCGCTCCGTGGTGCGCACCGCGACCGGCGAGCCGGTGCTGGCGGTGCCGGGCCTGGACGCGGCGCTGTACCGGCTGGTGATGGTGCGCGCGCTGGCCATGGTGCGCGCGCTCAAGCGCACGGGCACCACGCCCCTGTTCTACCTGGACGAGCCGGGCCTCTACGCCTACGTGCGGATGAACCCGCAGCACCTGCTGGCGCAGCAGGAGCTGCGGCTGCTGGTGGTGGCGCTCCAGCGCGAGGGCGCGCTCGTGGGCATCCACTGCTGCGGCAACACGGACTGGGGCGTGCTGCTGGACGCGCAGGCGGACCTGGTGTCGCTGGACGTGCGGCTGTCGCTGGACGCGCTGCTGGAGGAGACGGACGCGCTCAAGCGCTTCCTCGACTCCGGCGCCACGCTCAGCCTGGGCATCATCCCCACGGACCTGGCGTCCACGTACTCGGTGGAGGAGCTGGCGGACTCGGTGGAGGCGTCGTTGAAGGCGGCGCTGCCCGGGGATATCGGCTTCGCGCGCGCGCTGTCCACGGTGCTGCTGACGCCCGCGTGCGGCCTGGCGATGCGCTCGGTGGTGGACGCGGAGCGCATCCTGGAGGAGCTGAAGCAGGCCCAGCGCCGGCTGAAGCGGGCGCTGGAGTTCGAGCGCCCCTCCCTCCAGGGGATGCCGCCCGCGCACTGACGCGCGGACGGCGCGGGGCGCTACTGCCGGCCGAGCCGCAGCTCGCGTTCGGCCTGGTGCCAGTCCTGCTCGGGGTTGCCGTGCGTGCCGCCCCGGGCCTGGAAGATCTCGTAGGCGCGGCGGGCGATCTGCTCCTGCGTGGGCGCGGCGCTCCGGCTCATGGGCGCGCTCGCCGGGGCCACCGGCTGCTTGTCCCCGGTCCGCTCGGGCGCGGCCTTGGGGGCCGGGTTCGGTTGGGACTTCTGCGCGTTCTGACGGGCCATGGGGCTTCCTCCTGGAAAAGGCGGCCTGAAGCTTCGGACGCGCTCCTGCATCGCGGAAGAGACCCAAGGCATGGGGGGTTGCCGGAGCGACATCCCAGGTCGCGAAGTGTTGAGGGTGCAACGGGCCATCCCGCTGGGAAAATCCACCTGTGGGAAGGGCCTCGCACGCGGGGGCCGCGAGCAGAGGGACGCCCGCCGCCTCAGCGCCCGGTCGCCTTCCTGGCGGCGCGGCCCGGCGCCTTCTTCGCCGGCGGGGCCTCCGCCTCCAGTACGCCGTGCCCCAGGGCCGCGTCGAGCGCGCGCTGCATCGCGGTGCTCATGCCCAGCGCCTCCGCCTCTTGTGGCGTGCACCAGCGCAGCTCCTGAAACGCGGCGGACTTCGTGGGGCGCGTGTCGCCCGCCACGCGCAGCAGCCGCAGCGTGAGGTCGCGGTGGGTGAGCTGTCGGCGGACGCTGTCCAGCGTGCCCACCCGCGTGAGCGGTGCGCCCAGCGCCGTGGCCAGCCGCTCCGTGGCCTCCGCTTCGGGCGTGTCCTCCTCCACCTCCACGGCGGGCAGCTCCCACAGGCCGCCGAAGAGGCCCTTGTCCGCGCGGCGCGCGAAGAGGAGCGTGCCCGCGTGCGGCCACACGGCCAGCGCCAGGAACAGCTTGCGGGGCGCGGCGCGCACCTTGGCTGGAGGCAGCTCGTCCACGCGGCCCCTCTTGAACGCGATGCAGCCGTCGCGCACGGGGCACAGGAGGCACAGCGGGGACTCCGGCCGGCACACGGTGGCGCCGTGCTCCATCAGCGCCTGGTTGAAGTCGCCGGGGCGCTCCCCCTTCACCAGCGCGGCGGCCAGCGCCCAGAGCGTGGCCTCGCGGTCGCGGTCTCCGGGCAGCCCCTCCACCTCGAAGAGGCGCGACAGCACGCGCGCCACGTTGCCGTCCACGATGGGCGCTTCCTCCCCAAAGGCGATGGAGGCCACGGCTCCGGAGGTGTAGCGGCCGAAGCCGGGCAGGGTGAGCAGCTCCTCCGCCGTGGCCGGGAGCCTTCCGCCGAAGCGCTCCACCACCTCCTGCGCCGCGCGGTGCAGGTTGCGCGCTCGCGAGTAGTAGCCCAGCCCCTTCCACCCGGAGAGCACGTCGTCCAGGGGCGCGGAGGCCAGGGCCTTCACCGTGGGAAAGCGCGCGAGGAAGCGCTCCCAGTACGGGATGACCGTGGACACCTGCGTCTGCTGGAGCATGACCTCGCTGAGCCAGATGGCGTACGGGTCGCGCGTGCGGCGCCAGGGCAGGTCGCGCTTGCTCCGGTCGTACCAGGCGAGCAGCGGCCCGTGCAGGGCGGCGTGGCGTTCAGGGGAGACGGGCGCGGGGAGGGCCCCGGTGTCGGTGCGCTTGCGTGGGCTCATGTGATTCTTCGCGGGGGAGCGCGGCACCTAACCCAAGCGGTCGGGGCCGCCCACCGTTTTCGCCCACGACAGGGGGCGGTTGTCCGGCCGGCCGTCCCTCTTCTGGCGGGCCGGGCGATCGTCTATAGGATGCCCCGAGTCCATGGCCCGCCCTCCCATCACCAACGACTTCTCCTGGTCCAAGAGCCGCCACGAGAAGTTCTCCGAGTGCCTCCGGGCCTACTACCTCTACTACTACCGCTCCTGGGGCGGGTGGGAGGCGGACGCCGCGAAGGACGTGCGCGAGCTCTACGTCCTCAAGAAGCTGCACAACCGCTTCACCTGGGCGGGCAGCATCGTGCACGAGGCCCTCAAGGACGTGCTGCTGGACTGGCGCGCGGGCCGCGACGTGGACCCGGCGAAGGTGGAGGCGCGCACGCACAAGCTGATGCAGGACGACTTCCGGCACTCGCGCGCCAAGGCCTACTGGACGACGAAGTACCGCAAGCCCTTCACCGGCCTGGCGGAGCACGAGTATGGGGATGAGGTCCCCAACGAGGCCTGGAAGCAGAACTTCGAGACGGTGCGCTCCGCGCTCGCGTGGTTCTTCCAGTCGCGCTGGCCCGCGGTGGCCAGGGGGCTCAAGCCCGCGCAGTGGCTGGAGGTGGACGCGGGCTTCGACTTCGCCCACTTCGTCATGGACGGGGTGAAGACCTTCGCCATCCCGGACTTCGCCTACGTGGACACCGAGGGCTCCGTCGTGGTGGTGGACTGGAAGACGGGCCGCTCGCGCGACGGCTACGACGAGCAGGTGCTGGGCTACGCGCTCTACATCGCGCAGCGCTACCGCTACCCGCTGGAGAAGGTGCGCGCGTCGCTCGTGTACCTCAACGAGGGCCTGGAGCACGACGTGACGGTGGACCCGTCCGCCATGGACTCCTTCCGCCAGCACTTCGCCCGGAGCGTGGAGGGGATGCGCGCGCTGCTCCAGGACCCCGCCACCAACACGCCGAAGGATGCGGCGGCCTTCCCCCAGACGGACAACCTGGACGCCTGCGCCCGCTGCGTCTTCCGCCGCCCGTGCGGCCGGGAGCCCGCGGTGACGCAGGCCCGGCCCCAGGTGGCCTGAGGAGGCGCGCTAGCGCGTGGCCGCCAGCCGGCGCACCACCACGCCCGCGGCGTTCATGCCGAAGGCGGAGGTGACGAAGGCCACGCTGCCGTCAATCTGCGTGCGGTGGTCGCAGGTGTGGAACTCGTTGTCCTGCGGGCAGACGCACAGGAAGCCGTCGGACGCGTCGTCGTAGTTGAGCGGCACCGGCTGCCGGCGCGTCTCGATGGAGTACACGGCGGTGATGCCCGTGTGGCGCTCCGTCTCCACGCCGTACTTGCGCTTGAGCAGCTTGCGGATGTCCTTGGCGAAGGGGTCCATGTGCGTCTCGCTCAGGTCCTCCACGCGGATGGCCGTGGGGTCCAGGCGTCCCGCCGCGCCCATGGAGCTGACCACCGGCAGGCCCAGCGTCACGCACCGGTGCAGCAGGTGCAGCTTCGCCTTCACGTTGTCGATGGCGTCCACCACGAAGTCGTACTTCCCCGCGGGCAGCAGCGCCTCCGCCAGCTCCTCGCGGTAGAACTCGCGCACGGCCTCCACCTTCGCCTGCGGGTTGATGTCCTGGCAGCGCTGGGCCATCAGCTCCGCCTTGGACCTGCCCACCGACTTCACCGTCGCGTGCAACTGGCGGTTGGTGTTGGTGACGCACACGTCGTCGTGGTCCACCAGCGTCAGCCGGCCCACGCCGCTGCGCACCAGGCCCTCCGCGGTGAAGCTGCCCACGCCGCCCAGGCCGAACACCACCACGTGCGCGTTGGCCAGCCGCTCCATGGCGGTGTCGCCCAGGAGGCGCGCCGTGCGGTCGAAGCGACGCGACAGCTTGAAGGGCTTCGCCAGCGAGGCCGCCGGCTCGGCGGCGTTCGAGGTGGCCAGGGAGGCGGGGGGCGCCTCGGGCTCGACGGTGGGGGTGGGGGCGGGCTGCGGGTTCATGAAGGGCTCCTCTATCACGCGACGCTCGCCTACCGCGAAGGGGCGGGGAAAGCTTCCCGGAACAGGCGCCGGGCATTCTCGGTCGTCCGCTGGGCGAGCACCTCCACCGGCTCCCCCCGCGCCCGTGCCATGCCCGCGAGGATGTGGGGCAGGTAGCCCGGCTCGGAGCGCTGTCCCCGGAAGGGCGTGGGCGCCTGGTCCGGCGAGTCCGTCTCCGCCATCAGCCGGTCCGCGGGAATCACGCGCAGGGCGTCCAGCGGCTTGCGCGCCTCCGCCCACGTCACCGGCCCCGCGAAGGAGAAGTGACAGCCCTTCTGGAGATAGAAGCGCGCCAGCTCCGCGCCGCCGCTGTAGCTGTGCATCAGCACGCCCGCCTCCGGCCACGCCTCCGTCTTCAAGAGCTCCATCAGCGCCGGGTGCAGCCGGTGGCAGTGCATCAGCACCGGCAGCCCGTGCTTGCGCGCCAGGGCCAGGTGTCCACGCAGCACCGCCAGCTGCCGCTCCAGCGGGGCACCCGGGAGGGACGGGCCATCCAGGCCGCACTCGCCCACCGCCACCGCGCCTCCCTGCGCGAGCAGGGCGTCCAGCCGCTCCAGGTGCGCGCCGTCGTCCTCCGGCGGCAGGTCCGGCAGGAACTGGGGATGGATGCCCAGCCCCACCTGGATGCGCGCGTCCTCGCGCGGCAGCGCGAGCAGCGGCTCCCACGTTTCCGGGCCCACCGCGGGGATGAGGAGGCCGTGCAGCCCCGCGGCCCAGGCACGTGTGACAACGCTGTCGCGGTCCGCGTCGAAGCGCGAGGCGTCCAGATGGCAGTGCGTGTCGATCATTGAGCACCCTTCGTCACAGACGCGTTCAATCACGGACAGGCCCGGATGCGAGGCACTTCAAGGTATCCCGTCCTCCGTGGACGTGAAGCTATGACGCGCCCTCGGACTTTGGAGCCATCGCGACATTGGAGGCACGGGAATGACCAAGCGAGTGGTGTTGGGGGCGTTGTTCGGGGCACTGACGGTCCTGGCCACGGGCTGTGGCGACGAATGCGTCGACCGGTTCGACTGCCGTGACAAGGGCACGCCCCCGCAGGGCCAGGAGTGGATGTGCAACGCGGACAACAAGTGCGAGCTGCACGACCTCCCCGTCGTGCCGGTGGAGGACGCGGGCACGGAGGTGGATGCCGGCACGGAGGAGGACGCGGGCACGGAGGTGGATGCCGGCACGGAGGAGGACGCGGGCACGGAGGTGGACGCCGGCACGGAGGAGGACGCCGGCACGGAGGTGGACGCGGGGATGAACGTGGCCAAGGGTGGCGCGTGCACCGCGTCCGCGGACTGCATGCCGGGCCTGCGCTGTGAGGCCGCCACCTGCCAGTCGCTCCTCATCGCCGTGACGGGCAGCGACGGCGGCACGAGCGCGGTGGTGACCGCCTACGACGTGCCGGGGATGACGTCGCTCAGCGCGGACGGCGTCGCCAGCGCCTACCCGCGCTTCGGCCCGGATGGCACCCAGGTGGCCTTCGTGCAGGGGGACGTCATCGACCCCGCGGGGGAGCTCGTGGTGCGCCCCGTGCCGCTCACGGCCACCGCGCCGACGGTGCTGACGACGGGCACGGCCGCCGGCAACGCGCGCATCCGCTACATGGAGTGGGAGCCGGGCAGCCTCATCGCCTGGGTGCGCGGCAGCACGGGCATCTCCACCATCGCGGCCACGGGCGGCACGCCCACGCAGGTCACCAGCAACGGCACCTTCCCGGACTGGGCGCCCAACGGTACGGACTTCGCGTACAGCGCCTCGGGCACGGGCGTCCTCATCTCCGCGGGCGGCGGCGCGCCGACCCCGCTGGCGGGCACGCCCACCTCGGGCGAGCAGCCGCACTACAACCGCGCCACCTCGCAGCTGCTCTTCCTGGCCAATCCCGAGGACCAGAACGTGACCTTCGGTTCGGACGTCACCCCGGTGCTCAAGCTGTACTCGCTGCCGGTGACGGGCGGCGGCACGCCCTCGCTGCTCGCGGGCACCACCTCCGAGCCCGCCACGGGCGGCTCCGTGGACTCGTACATCGCGAACCCGAACTGGTCGCCGGACGGCAGCTGGGTGGCGTACGTGCGCGCGTACTACCAGCTCGTCGGCAACGCGGCCACCCTGTGCGGCAACCTCGGCGCGGACCTGTGCGGCAGCACGCCGGGCAACGCCATCTTCCTGCAGCGCGTGGACACCACCACGGGCGCGCCTGTCGGCGACCCGGTGCGGCTCGTGGACAACGCCACCCTGCCGTCGTTCTCCCCGGACGGCCGCTTCGTGGCCTACGTCCTGGGAGGCGCACTCGCCGTGCAGGCCATCGACCCGGCCACGGGCCAGCCCTCCGGCGCGGCCATCACCCACCCGAAGGACACGTACACGGTGCTGACGAGCGAGGGTGACGACCACCGCCCGCGCTGGCAGCCCCGCTAGGCTCCAGCCGCCTCAAGCCCCGCGCAGCGGGGATTTCCGGCCCGTGTTCCCTGTTTCACGAGGGAGCACGGGCCGTCGTGTCTTGGGTGCGAAGCGCGCGACCCACCCCCGCGCGAAGTGACGAACGCGGGCAGTGCAGGGTCTGGATGAACCCGTGCGCGGATCCATCACCCCGTCCAGCGGGTCCAGGTTCAGGACGAAAGGGGAGGGAAGACACTCCACCCGCGCTCACGCGAAACGCGGCACCTGGTGGAGGGTGACTGACAGCCGTGTCGCGACGGCGCCGCGCCCGCGCGCTCCGGGGAGCGCGGCCTGGGCTTCACGGGCCGGGACGTGGGGCGCGGCCTTCAGCCCACGACGACGATGCGGCGGCCCAGCGCGCGGGTCATCTGCGGGGACGTGACGAGCTCCAGGACGCCGCTCATCTCTCCGCCCGCCGTGTCGAACGCCGCCGCGATGACCTCGCCCACCGTGAGCTGGGCCTTCTGGGCCGCCACCCGCGCGCGCTTCGCCGTGCGCCGCAACGCGGGCATCACCCGCCGCCCCTGCCGCCGCACCGCCGTGTCGCCCTTCGCCTTGCCTGCGGTCCGCTTCGCCATGGTTCCTCCCGCCACTTCATGCCGCGCGGGTGAGTACCTCATCGGTCTGACACCATGCAGGCGAGGTGCCAGGGCCGAGCCTCCCCGCCAGGTTCCTGAATCCAGGGGTTTTCCTCGGCGGTAGCGGGTTTCCGAGGGGCAGGCGGGCCTTCCTTTTTTCAGCCCTTCAGGGGCGTTCCTCGTTCTGTCGAGTTTTTCGTTCACCCCGCGCGCGGATTTCCACGCATCGTTCAATGGCGCGCATCCGCTCCGTGGGCATCGCCCGACGGGGCTGGGTCGGGTGTCACCCCCTGGCCGCAGTCCCTGCGGCCGAGCGACCACGGTGCGGTTGGGCCGCGGCGGGGCTTTGGGGTAGAGGGCGGGCGCCCATGCGAGTCCAGGTCCTCTTCCACGACAACTGTTTCGACGGCGCGGCGAGCGCCGCGGTCTTCACCCGCTTCTACCGGGAGCGCGTGCGCGCGGACGCGACGTTCAGCTACCGGGGCCTCACCCACAAGCCGGGCGCGGAGGGCATCGACCCGGCCGTGTTCACCGGCGACGAGAACGTCATCGTCGACTTCCGCTACAGCCAGGACGCGCGCCTCACCTGGTGGTTCGACCACCACGCCTCCGCGTTCCAGCAGCCCGGTGACGAGCCCCACTTCCAGCGCGACACCAGCGGCCGGAAGTTCCACGACCCGCATCGCAAGAGCTGCACGCTGTACCTGGCGGACGTGGCGCGCGAGCGCTTCGGCTGGGACGCGTCTCCGCTGCAGGAGCTGCTGCACTGGGCGGAGATCATCGACGGCGCGCAGTTCCCCAACCCCCAGATGGCGGTGGCGCTGGAGGAGCCCGCGCTGCGCATCATGACGGTGCTGGAGGCGACGAAGGACGACACGCTCATCCCGGAGGTCATCCGGCGCATGCAGCGCGAGTCGCTGGCGGACATCGCCGCGTCGCCGCTCATCTCCGCGCCGCTGTCGCCGCTGCTCTTCAAGCACCAGCGCAACATCGACCTGGTGCGCGAGAAGGCCCGGTACGAGAACGGCGTCGTCCACTTCGACCTGGTGGACGAGGGCGTGGACAGCCTCAACAAGTTCATCGCGTACGCGCTCTACCCGGACGCGCGCTACACGCTGTGGGTGGGCCGGGGCGCGTCGCGCGCCAAGGTGTCGCTGGGCTCCAACCCGTGGAAGCCCCAGACGCGCAAGCACGACCTGTCCGCCATCGCCGGCCGCTACGGCGGAGGCGGCCACCCCGTGGTGGCCGCGGTGAGCTTCAAGGCGGATCAGGCCGACAGGGCCCGCGCCGCGTACCAGGAGATCCTGGCGGAGCTGTCCGACGCGCGCTGAGGCGCCCCGGCCCTCAGGGGCGGGCGAAGAGGTCGAAGCCCGCCTGCCTGAGCAGCCGCACCACCGACATCATGGGCAGTCCCTGCACGTTGGTGCGGTCGCCCTCCAGCTTCTGCAGCAGCGCCTGCCCTCGGCCCTCCACGCGGTAGCTGCCCGCGCAGCCCTCCCACTCCCCGGTGTCCAGGTAGCGCTCCAGCTCCTCCGGGGGGACGGCGAAGAACGTCAGGCGCGCGTCCTCCAGCGTCTCCGAGTGGTGGCCGCCCGGGCCCAGCAGGCACACGGCGGTGTGGATGACGTGGGTGTGGCCCAGCAGGCGCTGGAGCTGCGCCCGCGCCGCGTCCCGGTCCTGGGGCTTGCCCAGCACCTCCTGGCCCACCTCCACCAGCTGATCCGCGGCCAGCACCCAGGCCTCCGGGTGGCGCGCCTGCACCGCGAGGGCCTTGCGCACCGCGAGCATGCGGACGGCCTCGTCGGCGGGCAGGTCCTCGGGGACGCGCTCGTCCACGTCGGGGGCTTCGGTGCGGTAGGGAACGCCCAGCCCGTCCATCAGGACCCGGCGCGCGCTGGAGGTGGATGCCAGGATGAGCTCTCTCATGGGAGGCCGGAGGGTAATGCACCTGGGGAGGGGAGGGGACCCCTCGAGCGGGCAGGCACGTCCCGCTTCCTGTGCACGGGCCGGATGCCATAGCCTCCCCACCCATGTCGCGGCGCGGTCTGCTCGCTGTCTGTCTCCTCCTGCTCGCCTCCTGCAAACGGAACCCTCCGGCGGACGCCGACGCGGGCACGGACGCGGGCGTGGCCACCGCCGCCGTGGGGGCTGACGCCGGCGCGCTCGCGGAGCGCCCCCTGGACGCGGGCGCGCATGCCTCCGTCACCCGCCCGGACGACGCGGTGGCGGAGGTGCACCCGCTGGCGGTCTGCGACGCGAAGGGGGGCGCGCCCCTGGACGCGGCCCGCGACTACTACGACACCGGCCACTACGAGGAGGCGCTCTCCTGCGCCGCGCAGGCCGCCGCGCTGGAGCCGGACCTGGCCGCCGCCCACGCGGAACGGGGCGCCGCCCTGGCCGCGCTCAACCGCGAGCCGGAGGCGCAGCTCGCCTACGCCCGCGCGCTGGCCATCGACCCGGGGGACGCGGACGCGCTCCTGGGCGCCGCGCACCTGTACGCGGTGCAGCTGCCCTCCACGCGCGAGCGGGATGAGCTGGGCGCCCTCTACGCCGAGCGCGGCCTGTCCCAGCCCTCCACGCCCCCGGAGCTCGTGCCGTCGCTGGCGCTGGTGGCCGCCATGGCCTTCAACGACCTGGGGCAGGCGGACCAGGCGCTGGACCGCGCCACCATCGTGCTCGCCCGCGAGCCGGGCAACGCCGAGGCGAAGTACGAGAAGGCCCTGGCCCTCTTCGAGCTGTGCCGCTTCCGCGAGGCGAAGGTGGCCTTCGCCTCGCTCCTGAAGGACAAGGACCGCGCGGCGCACGCGCACCAGCACCTGGGCCTCCTCCTGGAGCGCGAGGGCCAGTGGGCCAAGGCGGAGGAGCACTTCCAGAAGGCCCGCGCGCTGGAGCCGGAGGACTTCCCCCCGCCGCCCCTGCCGTCGGCGGACGAGTTCAAGGCCCAGGTGACGCGCGCGCTGGCGGACCTGCCCGCGGACATGCGCCGCGACCTGGAGGGCGTGCCGGTGGCCACGGAGGAGATCCCCTCCGAGGACGACCTGCTCGCCAACCAGCCGCCCCTGTCGCCCACCATCCTCGGCCTCTTCCGCGGCCCGTCCCTCCAGGAGCCGTGCGACGGCTCGGAGACGCCGTGCCGCTCGGTGGCCCTCTACCGGCGCAACCTGGCCCGCGCGGTGCGCACCCCGGAAGAGCTGCGCGAACAGATTCGCGTGACACTGCTGCATGAAATCGGGCATCTGCGCGGGGAAGACGACGAGGAACTGGCCGCGCGCGGCCTGGAGTGAGCCCAAGCCATGCCTTCCCTTCCCACCGCCCGGGTCAGCCTCAAGGGCGCCAAGACGCTGCGTCGCGGCACCCCCTGGGTGTACCGCACGGAGCTCACCGAAGCCCCCGCCACCGACACGCCGGGCGCGGTGGTGGCGGTGGTGGATCCGCAGGGGAACCCCATCGGCCAGGCGCTCTACGCCCGCCGCTCCCCGCTCGCCCTGCGGCTGCTCACGCGCAGGGGGCCCAACGAGGAGAAGGTGGATGACGCCTTCTTCGTCCGCCGCCTGGAGGCCGCGCTGGCCCGCCGCTCGGTGCTGCCGGGGCGGGACGGCCTGCGCCTGGTGCACGGCGAGGCGGACCTGCTCCCCGGCTTCTTCGTGGACCGCTACGGCCAGGGCCTCACGGTGCAGACGCTGTCGGAGGGCATGGACGCGCGCAAGGAGATGCTCGCGCGCGCCCTGGTGGAGAAGACGGGCGCAAGCCACGTGGTGTGCCGCGACGACGCCTCCGGCCGCGACTTCGAGAGCCTCCCCCGCGAGGTGCGCCTGCTGCACGGCGAGGGCAGCGCGCGCTTCACCTACCACGAGGGCGACAACCGCTTCGACGTGGACCTCCTGGGCGACATGAAGACGGGCGCGTTCCTGGATCAGGTGGACAACCACCTGCGCGCGGGCGAGCTGGGCCGCGGCGAGGCGCTGGACTGCTTCAGCTACCACGGCGGCTTCGCGCTCGCGCTCGCGAAGCACTGCGCGGCGGTGCTCGCGGTGGAGCAGGACGCGAAGGCCGCTGCCCGCATCCAGTCGAACGCGGAGGCCAACGGCCGCGCCAACGTGAAGGTGGAGAACGCCAACGCCTTCGACGTGCTGCGCCGCTTCGACCAGGAGGGCCGCCGCTTCGACACCATCGTCCTGGACCCTCCCGGGCTCGCCAAGCGCCGCGAGGGCCTGGCCACCGCGCTGCGCGCCTACCACGAGCTCAACCTGCGCGCCCTGCGCTGCCTCAAGCCGGACGGCCTGCTGGTGACCTGCTCGTGCTCGGGGAAGCTGGACCGGCAGGGCTTCGAGTCCATGGTGCTGGACGCCGCCGCGGACGCGAAGCGCCCGGTGCAGATCCTGGAGCGGCGGGGCGCCGGCCTGGACCACCCGGTGCTCGCGGGCCTCGCGGAGACGGAGTACCTCAAGGCCCTCTACGTGCGCGCCCTGTAGCCCCGGGCGCGCGGGGAGGGCGTCACGGCAGGCCCAGCTCCTTGCGCAGCCGGCCCACGACCTTGAAGTACTCCGTGCGGGGGAAGCCCACGTTGAGGATGTGGAAGTCCTTCTTGGACAGCCCCACGCACCCGAAGCAGTAGTTGCAGTCCTGCAGGTTCTTGCTCATCACCACGTACGCGCTGCTGGAGCAGTTCTCGCTCTGCACGCAGTAGGCGCACGCGTGGCAGTTCCTGCACTCCACGCAGTGCGAGCAGTTGGTGCACAGCTCGCACCGGGTGCAGTGCGTGCACTGGTGGCAGCTGTCGCAGTCCTTGCAGAACATGCAGTTGGCGCAGCGCTGACAGCCCTCGCACGCGTAGGAGCCGGGGTTGCCTGGATCCACCGCGTAGTTCTTGGACAGCTTCTGGAGTTGATCCAGGAACTCGCGCTTGCCCAGGGCCGCCACGCCCAGCCGCGCCGCCTTCTCCTGCTCCAGCAACTCCTGGGTCGTCTGGGGCCGGGCCCCCTTCTCCTTCACCGCCACAAACGCTCCTTGGACTCTCGAATCACTGCAGTTGGGCCAGCCCGGCCAGGTCGATGCCGCGCGCCACCCGCCGCACCTCCACGGTGCTGGGGAAGCCGCGGCTGGTGACGGCCACCACGAACCGGTCACCCACCAGGAGGTTCGCCTCGGCGACGGCCTCGTCCGCGTCATAGCGCACGAAGCCCACGGCCTCCTTCCACTGGATGGGCGCCGTCGGGTCGCTCGCCGCGCGGCCCTTCGCCTTCTGCGCCGCCTCGCGGATGGCCTGCCCCAGCTTCACCCCCATGGTGGTGTCCACGATGCGCACCTTCACCTCGCGGCCCTCGTCCCGGGTGTAGGTGCGCTCCGCCTCCGACACGGACACCTCGCCGTACTTCCCCGTGGAGCCCGCGGTGGCGCCCACCGTGAAGCCCTCCAGCGACTCCGGCAGGAACGGCGTCAATTCCTTGAAGTACACGCACGGTGCGGCGGTCGTCACCACGTCGCGCGGGGTGGGAGAGGTCGTGCGTTCGTCGTCAAGGCATCCGCCGCCCGCGCCGAGCGCGAACGATGCGATGGCCAGCCGGAGGAAATAGTCGCGCACGGACGAATCAAAGGGTATCCCTGGCCCGCGCGCAATGGACCTTTCGAAGCTCAATCCTCCTCAGCGCGAGGCCGTGGTGACGCTCCAGGGCCCCCTGCTCGTGCTGGCGGGCGCTGGCAGCGGCAAGACGCGGGTCATCACCCACCGCATCGTCCACCTGCTCAACGAGCGACCGGGCCTCATCATGGCCCGCAACATCCTCGCGGTGACCTTCACCAACAAGGCCGCCTCGGAGATGAAGGAGCGGCTGGTCCACATGGCCGGCCCGCGCGCCCAGGGCGTGCTCGTCTGCACGTTCCACGCGTTCGGCGCGGAGATGCTCCGCGAGGACATCCACCGGCTGGGCTGGCCGAGGAAGTTCGCCATCGCGGACATGGGAGACCAGCTCTCCATCATCCGCCGCGCCATGCGCGACAAGCGCATCGACGACCGCGCCTTCGACGCGCGCAAGGTCCTCACCCTCATCTCCAAGGCGAAGAACTCCGGCGAGGCGCCCCAGCCCAAGCCCGAGGGCCTGGGGGACGACTACGACCTCATCACGTCGATGGTCTTCGCGGACTACCAGCTCGCGCTGAAGGCGCAGGGCTCGGTGGACTTCGACGACCTGCTGGTGCTGCCCGCGCGCCTGTTGCGCGAGCACGCGGACCTGCGCCGCAAGTACACGCAGCGCTTCCGCTACCTCCTGGTGGACGAGTTCCAGGACACGAATCACGCCCAGCTGGACCTGCTCAAGCTGCTCGCGGGCGAGTCCAGGAACGTGTGCGCGGTGGGCGACGACGACCAGTGCATCTACTCCTGGCGCGGCGCGGAGGTGCGCAACATCCTGGACTTCGAGCGGCACTTCCCGGGCGGCAAGGAGGTGCGGCTGGAGCAGAACTACCGCTCGTCCGCGCGCATCCTGGACGCGGCCAACGCGGTCATCGCCAAGAACCCGGAGCGCAAGGACAAGCGCATGTGGACCGACCGTCAGGGCGGTGCGCGGGTGAAGGTGGTGGCGTGCCCCAACGACGAGGAGGAGGCCCGCTTCGTCGCGCATGAAATCCAGAAGCACCTGGCCCTGGGCATGCCCGCGGACGACATCGCGGTGCTCTACCGCACCAACGGCCAGTCCCGCCCCGTGGAGGAGATGCTGCGGGAGAAGAACATCGGCTACGAGGTCGTCGGCGGCAGCGAGTTCTTCGACCGCAGCGAGGTGAAGGACGTCATCGCCTACTTCAAGGTGCTGGCGAACAAGCTGGACGAGATCTCCCTCATGCGCATCGTCAACGTGCCCTCGCGCGGCATCGGCGACGTCACCATGGAGCGGCTGCACGCGCACGCGCAGGCCGAGGGGGTGACGCTCTGGACGGTGATGCGCCGCGCGGACACCTACGAGGACCTGCCCCCCGGCGCGGGCGGCAAGGTGCTGGAGTTCGTGGAGCTGGTGGAGCGCTACCGCGAGGCCTTCGCCCAGACGCCCCGGCTGTCGGAAGCCACGAAGATGCTGCTGGAGGAGATTGGCTTTCGCGAGGCCACCCGCGCCAAGGCCCCCTCCGGCACCGCCGCGGACAAGAAGCTCAAGGGCGTGGATCAGGTCCTCACCTCCCTGGAGAACTTCGAGAAGCGCGAGGGCCCCAAGGCCAGCCTCCTCACGTACCTCAACCGCCTCAGCCTGGACACGCGCCAGGAGGAGGAGGAGATCCCGGGGCAGA
The DNA here is from genome assembly GCF_041903675.1 of Corallococcus sp. RDP092CA. Lineage (NCBI taxonomy): Bacteria > Pseudomonadati > Myxococcota > Myxococcia > Myxococcales > Myxococcaceae > Corallococcus > Corallococcus sp. RDP092CA. The sequence continues at coordinate 92,010 of NZ_JAYESI010000021.1, forward strand.
ACAAGCGCGTGACGCTGATGTCCCTGCACGCCTCCAAGGGCCTGGAGTACCGGCTCGTCTTCTTCATCGGCATGGAGGAGGACCTGATGCCCCACGGCGGCATGCAGGGCGAGGCGCAGAACCTCGAGGAGGAGCGCCGCCTCTGCTACGTGGGCATCACCCGCGCCAAGGAGCAGCTCTACCTCACCCGCGCCACCACCCGCGTGAAGCGCGGCAAGGAGGTGCCCCGCACGCCCTCGCGCTTCCTGGAGGACCTCCCCCCGGAGGCCATCGAGGTCGTGGACATGGACGCGCCGCGTCAGGGGCCCCCGGACGAGAAGGAGAAGAACTTCTTCGCCAACCTGAAGGAGCGCTTCAAGAAGCCCCCCGCCGGAGGGCCGGGGCCGGGCACGCCGGGCCGGGCGCCCTGACGGCGGGCGCTCCAAGGCCTGGATTCCCCGGCGATGTACGCCCAACCTTGACTTGATCCCGCCGTCCGACTAGGAGGGTCGGCCTTTCCGGGCTTCTGTCGGAGTTTTTGACGGAGGACCCGCGGTTGGTTCGCACGAGCACGCGACCCCTGGCATGCACCTGGGTGTCGCGCCGAAGTCTGGAGTGCACGAAATGTCGCAGAAGACCTACAGCGCCAAGGCTGGGGACATCAAGCGCCAGTGGCACGTCATCGACGTGTCCGACAAGGTGCTTGGCCGCGCCGCCAGTCAGATCGCCACCCTCCTGAAGGGCAAGCACAAGCCGACGTACACCCCGTCCATCGACACGGGTGACCACGTCATCGTCATCAACGCCGAGAAGGTGAAGGTGACGGGCACGAAGGAGACGGACAAGCAGTACTACCGTCACCCCTACGCCGGCTTCCCGGGCGCCCTGAAGATCACCAACCTCGCGAAGCTGCGTCAGCGCCACCCGGAGGACATCATCCTCAACGCGGTGCGCCGCATGCTTCCCCGCAACGCCCTGGGCCGTCAGATGATGACCAAGCTCAAGGTCTACGCGGGCGACACCCATCCGCACACCGCCCAGAAGCCGGTGGCCTACAAGGTCGAGGCGTAAGGAACAGCCATGGCGATCAATCCTGAACTCGGTTTCTACGCCACGGGCCGCCGCAAGGAGGCCACCGCACGCGTGTGGGTGCGTCCCGGCAACGGCGCCGTCGTCATCAACGGCCGCGACATCAACGAGTACTTCGGCCGTGAGACGTCGAAGATGGTGCTCAACCAGCCCCTGGAGATCCTGGAGCAGAAGGGCAAGCTGGACGTCACGGTCAACGTGCGCGGCGGCGGTCTCTCCGGCCAGGCCGGCGCCATCCGCCACGGCATCGCGCGCGCCCTGTGCGCCTTCAACCCGGAGTTCCGTCCGGCGCTGAAGAAGGCCGGCTTCCTCACCCGCGACGCCCGCGCGGTCGAGCGCAAGAAGTACGGCCAGCCCGGCGCCCGTCGTCGGTTCCAGTTCTCCAAGCGCTAATCACGCTTGCCGGCCAGCTGTCCGGCCGTTCGTCGGCGGGGGTTTCCTTCGGGAAGCCTCCGCCGTCGTGCTTTGCGGGCAAGCGGGTGGGCGCCGCCCCGTCGCGATGGGCGCGGGCGTTCTGCTACCATCCGGGCACCCTCATGGAACTCAACGAAATCCTGCAGATCGCCCTGCGCGGCGGAGCCTCCGACATCCACCTGAAGGCGGGGCTGCCGCCCATGTTCCGCGTGGACGGTTCGCTCGTGCCCCTCAAGGACGGCCGCCGCCTGCCGCCGGAAGAGGTGGCGCGCATGGCGTTCGGCATCATGAACGAGTTCCAGAAGGAGAAGTTCAAGGTCAGCAACGAGGTGGACCTGGCCTACGGCGTGCCGGGCCTGGGCCGCTTCCGCGTGAACGTCTTCCAGCAGCGCGGCACGGTGGGCGCCGTGCTCCGCGTCATCCCCTTCAAGGTGATGACGATGAAGGACCTGCTGCTGCCCACGGTGCTGGAGAAGGTGTGCGGCGAGGAGCGCGGCCTGGTGCTGGTGACGGGCACCACGGGCTCCGGCAAGTCCACCACGTTGGCGGCGATGATCGACTACATCAACTCCAACGAAACCAACCACATCATGACCATCGAGGACCCCATCGAGTTCCTCATCCGCGACAAGCGCTCCATCGTGAACCAGCGCGAAGTGGGTGTGGACACGATGAGCTTCTCGCAGGCCCTGAAGTCCGCGCTGCGCCAGGACCCGGACGTCATCCTGGTGGGCGAAATGCGCGACCACGAGACCATCGAGACGGCGCTCCACGCCGCGGAGACGGGCCACCTGGTGATGTCCACGCTGCACACGCTGGACGCCACGGAGACCATCAACCGCATCGTGTCCGCGTTCCCCCCGCACCAGCAGAAGCAGGTGCGCCTCCAGCTCTCCAGCGTGCTGCGCGGGGTGGTCAGCCAGCGCCTGGTGCCGCGCGCGGACGGCAAGGGCCGCGTGGCGGCGGTGGAGGTGCTGCGCGTCACCGCGCGCGTGCGCGAGCTGATCGAGGACAAGGACCGCACGAAGGAGATCCACGACGCCATCTCGCAGGGCACGGACTCCTACGGGATGCAGACCTTCGACCAGTCGCTGATGAGCCTGGTGCGCAACGGCCTGGTCACCTACGACGAGGCCCACCGTCAGGCCAGCAACCCGGACGACTTCGCGCTGCGCTTCTCCGGCATCAGCGGGACGTCCGACTCGAAGTGGGACGCCTTCGACGCCCGCGCCGGCGAGGAGCGGCCCATCCCGGGCTCGCAGTCCTTCGCGCAGAAGGGCGCGCCCACCCAGGCGGCGCCCGTGGCGCCCACGCCCGCGCCGGTTCCCTATGCCCCGCGCCCGGGAGCGCCCATGGCCGGCCGCCCCATGGCGCCTCCGCCGGGCGTCGCGGCGCCGCGCCCCGCCACCCCGCCGCCCGGCGTGGTCCAGGGCCGGCCCCTGCCTCCGCAGGCGGCCCGCCCGGCCACGCCCGCCCCGGTGGCCGCGCCCGCTCCGGCGGCCGGCGGCGACGACGACTTTCAGATTGAACGCTTCTGACCTCCGCGCGGGAGGGGGAGGGCGGCCGCCTCAGGCGTCGTCATCCCCCAGCTGCGCGCGCAGCCGGGTGAGGCGCATGGGGCCGATGAGGCCCTGGTGCGCCAGCGTCTGGAGCAGCGACACGGTGGCGCGCACGCGCGCGTCCTGGACCTCCTCGGACTCCTGGACGACCTCGTTGTCGAGCAACGTCTCCAGGTGCTCCGGGTTGATGGAGGTGGGCCCCTCCGACCACGCGATGTCGAACAGCGCCCGCGCCATGTGCTCGCGCGCCTTGCGGTCCGCGTCGTTGGTCGCGGCCTTGGCGAACGCGAGGAACAGCGCGTCCACGGACGGCTTGGACAGCCCGGCCAGGGCGGGCACCTCCCCCAGGGACTCCTTCACGTAGTCCGCGTCGAAGCTGTCCACCTCCTGCTCGTAGCCGAAGGCCTCCTCCAGCAGGATGGACGCGAGGAAGGCGTCCGTCTCCTCGTCGCTCGCGCCCTCCTCCTTCAGCGCCTCGCGCGCCTTCTGCGTCGCGGCGGCCAGGGACGCGTCCCCCGCGAGCGCGCGGGCGGCGGCGTGCGCGGCCAGCAGCACCAGCGCGGCCTGCGCGTCGGAGGACAGCGCGCGGCCGCTCACGCCCAGGAGCAGGGCCTTCTGCTTGGGGTTGGCGTCCGCGGCGGCCACGAAGTGCTGCTCCTCCGGAGTCAGTGGTTCACCCGCCTGCTCCTTGCGGAGCGTTTCCCTGGCGGCGTCGGCGGTGAGGAAGCGGGCGAGGATGGGGTGCATGGCGGGGCCTGTTACCACATGGTAGGGACTCCGCGATGGTTGACGAGCCCCAAGGCCCCGACGCTGTCCAGCGCGCCACCGACGCCTGCCTGCGCCTGCTCAAGGCGCGGGGCCGCAGCCGGCATGAGCTGAACGTCGCCCTGGAGCGCAAGGGCTATCCGGAGTCCGTGCGCGCCGCGGTGCTCGCCCGCCTGTCGGAGTGGGGCTACCTGGACGACGCGAAGTTCGCGCGCGAGCGCGCCGCGGCCCTGCTGGGCAAGGGAAAGCTGGGCCCCCGGGCCGTGCTCCAGCGGCTGCAGGCCCACGGGCTGGAGGGCGCGGCGGCCCGGCGCGCGCTGTCGGAGGCGAAGGAGGCGGTGGGCTTCGACGCGCTGGGGGCCGCCCGGCAGGTGCTGGAGCGCCGGGGCCTGGCTGGCCGCCCGCTCGACGCGAAGGCGCAGGCGCGCGCGGGGCGGCTCCTGCTCAGCCGGGGTTTCGCGCCGGACATCGTGACCCAACTGGTGGGAGAACCTTCGCTGGACCCCTCCGGGCAGGACGAATAGTTTGGAGGCGTGATGCGCTCTGTCGTCCTCGCCTTGTCCGCCCTGATGCTGTCCGCCTGTGCCGCCCTCTCCGCGGGGCCCGCGGGCGAGCCCGATTACGCCACGCAGGCCGCGGAGAACCTCGCGCTGGGCGAGGCCGCGATGGAGGACAAGGACTTCCTCAAGGCGGAGAAGTACTTCGACCACGTCCGCACCAAGTTCCCGTACCTGGAGGCCGCCCGCGAGGCGGAGCTCAAGCTGGCGGACCTGGACTTCGCCCGGGAGCTGTTCCCGGAGGCGCGCGACAAGTTCGACTCCTTCATCAAGCTGCACCCCACCCACCCCAAGGTGGATTACGCCGCCTACCGGGCGGCCCTCTCCTACGTGGAGGAGTTCCCCTCGGAGTTCTTCGCCCTGCCGCCTTCCTACGAGAAGGAGCAGAAGCCCATGTACGACGCGCTCCGGGCCATGAACGCCTTCCTGCGCCAGTACCCGGATTCGCAGTACGTGAAGGACGCCACCGCGCACCGGGACGACGCCCGCCAGCGCCTGGCGCGCCACGAGCTCTACGTCGCGTCCTTCTACGCCAAGCGCGAGCGCTGGACCGCCGTGGCCCAGCGGCTGGAGGGGCTGCTCAAGGACTACCCGGGCACGTCGCTGGAGGAGGAGGCCCTCTTCGACCTCCATGACGCGTACGTGAAGCTCAACGACAAGGAGCGCGCGCAGAACACGCTGCGCGAGGTCCTCAAGCGCCTGCCGGGCACGCCCGCCGCCCAGCGCGCCCAGAAGATGCTGGGCTCGTGAGGCGCCTGGAGGACTGGGGGCGGCTCGGGGGCATCGGCATCGCCGTGCTCGCGGTCGCCGGAGTCCTCGCGTTCCTGGGCCCGCGCCTCCTGGGCCTCGCGGCCGGGCCGGAAGCCGAGATCGTCACCACGCTGAAGGAGGCCGAGCACGACGGCGTGTCCCTGCCCGTGCCCGGTGCCCCGGGCCCGCTCGTCTCCCGGAAGCTCCAGTACGCCCGCATCACCGTGTCGGTGGCGCCGGACGGCCGGAGCGCGGAGGCCTTCGCCACGCTGGACTTCGAGGGCGCACTGGGCGCCACCACGGTCAGCACCGCCGGTGTGGAGGTGGTGCCCTTCACCCGCGAGTCCGGCCGGTGGCGGCCCGTGTCCTCGCTGGCGCCGCGGCTGGTGGCGGCGGTGGCGGCCCTGGAGGCGCGGCGCCGGGCCCTGGCGGAGGGGCTGCCGGACGCGCTGTCCCGGCTGGCCGGCCCGGGAGGAGACGGCGGGGCGGGGCGCACGTGGGAGGAGGTGGCCCCCTTGAGCAAGCGGCGCCTGACGGTCCAGGCCTGGTACGCCCGGCTGGAGCGCGACGAGGTGACGGTGACGGAATACTACCGGGTGGAGGGGGACCTTCCGGCGAGGCCTGTCGACACGCGGGGGGAGCGTCCGTTATTGCTCGTGCGCGAGGGCGATCAATTCTTGTTTTCGCCCGGGCTCATGTAGGCTACCCGAGGAGGCAGGGCCCGCGCGGGCCGAGTCATGGACGAAGCCCTCAAGCAGCTACTGACCCTCGGGCGCGGCTCCTTCGAGAAGAAGCAGTACGCGCAGGCCGAGCAGTTCTTGACGAAGGTGGTCGAGCAGAATCCGACCTTCGCCGACGTCTACAACATGCTCGGCATCATCTACCACGACCAGGGCCAGTTCGCCCGGGCGCAGCGGGCCTTTGAGTCCGCGCTGCGGCTCAACCCCGCGTACACCGAGGCCGCGCTCAACCTGGCGGTCATCTACAACGACATGGGGAAGTACGCGGAGGCGAAGGAGGTCTACCAGGCCGCCTTGTCCCGCCAGAAGGGCGCCCCCGGCGAACTGGACCCCTACGTCATGAAGAAGGTGGCCAACATGTACGCCGACATCGGCGACGTGTTCGCCTCCAGCGGCGTGTGGGGCAAGGCCATTGAGGAGTACCGCCGCGCGCTGGCCCACTTCCCGGAGTTCGTGGACATCCGCCTGAAGCTGGGCAACGCCCTGCGGGACGCGGGCGACAACGCGGCGGCCCTGGCGGAGTACGAGCAGGTCATCGCGCAGAATCCGTCGTACATTCCCGGACGGATCAACTATGGAATCGCCCTGTACTCGGCGGGACGCCGTGACGAGGCGGTGAAGGTCTGGGAAGACGTGCTCGTGCGCAGCCCCGGCAACAAGAGCGCGCAGATGTACCTCAACCTGGTGAAGGACCCGGGGAAGGCGGAAGGGACGGGTTGAGCACCATGGCAACTTCCATCATCGAGGTCGCGGCACCGTGAGCACTCCTGGCGGTACGGCGAAGTCCTTTGCCCTCAAGTTCATCTCCGGGAAGTACCAGGGCGGTGAGTTCCCGCTGAAGGCCAACAAGCAGATCGTCGTCGGACGGTCGAGCGAGTTGGACATGGTGCTGGTGGAGGACATGGTCTCGCGCAAGCACGCGAAGATCCTGTTCTCCGACGGCGCCATCACCATCGAGGACCTGGGCTCCACCAACGGCACCTTCGTCAACGGCGAGAAGGTCAAGCAGGCCAAGCTGAAGGAGGGAGACCGCATCCTCATCGGGACCTCCATCCTCAAGCTCGTGCACCAGGGCGCGGAGAGCGGCCCGGTGGACGAGAGCGTCGTGAAGCAGAAGCTGGAGGAGGCCGCCGCCGCCCAGGCCGCGCGCACCACCAAGGCCAGCTCCATGACGGGGAAGATCGAGGAGATTCCCCTCCCGGACCTGCTCCAGCTCTTCCACACGTCCAAGAAGAACGGCGTGCTCGTGGTCAACAACGCCCACGAGGGGAAGATCTACCTGCGCCAGGGCCGCGTGTACTACGCGGTCATCGACGACAACCACAACCTGGGCCCGCAGAAGAGCTTCAACCGCATCGTCACCTGGGAGGAGGGGGACTTCGAGCTGCGCCCCGCGGACACCCAGGAGTTCATGGTGGAGCTGGACTCCTCCACGGAAGCGCTCCTGATGGACGCGCTCCGGCAGTTGGACGAGTTCAAGCGGCTGCAGCCGAACCTGCCGCCCATGGCCACGGCGCTGCGCATCGCGCAGCCGCTGACGGCGCCGCTCAAGGAGCTGACGCCGGAGCTGCTGGACGTGCTGCAACTGGTGCACAACCACGGCTCGCTGGGCGGCGTGCTGGACCACTCGGACGGTGACGACGTGCTCACCGCTGAAACGGTGATGCAGCTCATCAAGCGCGACTACGTGCGCGCGGAGTAGGGGGCGGCATGGCGGGCGGGAAGCCGGTGAAGGCCAGGCGCCTCACCGAGATGAGCCACTGCGCGGGCTGCGCGGCGAAGCTCAAGGCGGGGGACCTGGCGAAGGTCCTGGGCGGGCTCAAGGGGGCGTCTCACCCCCGGGCCCTGGTGGGCTTCCACACGAATGACGACGCCGCCGTGTACCAGGTGGCGCCGGGCATGGCCGTGGTGGAGACGGTGGACTTCTTCCCGCCGCTCGTGGACGACCCGTTCCAGTTCGGCGCCATCGCCGCGGCCAACGCGCTGTCGGACATCTGGGCCATGGGCGCGAAGCCGCTGTTCGCGCTCAACCTGGTGTGCTTCCCGGACGAGCTGCCGCTCAAGACGCTGCAGAAGATCCTCGCGGGCGGCCAGTCCAAGGCGGACGAGGCGGGCATCCCCATCCTCGGCGGCCACAGCATCCGGGACCCGGAGCCCAAGTTCGGCATGGCCGTCACCGGCGTGGTGCACCCGAAGAAGGTGCTCACCAACGTGGGCGCGAAGCCGGGGGACGTGCTGCTGCTCACCAAGCCCGTGGGCACGGGCATCGCCACCACCGCCATCAAGCGGGGCCTTGCATCCAAGCAGCTCACGAAGCGCGTGACGGCGCAGATGGCCACGCTCAACAAGGCGGCCGGTGAGGTGTTCGCGTCGGGCGCCTTCAAGGTGAACGCGCTCACGGACGTGACGGGCTTCGGCCTGCTGGGCCACCTGCTGGAGATGATGAACGGCGCGAAGACGCGCGCGGCGCTGGACCTGGAGCGCATCCCGCTCATCGCGGAGGTGCCCGCGCTGGCGGAGGCCGGCGTGATTCCGGGCGGCACGAAGACGAACCTCGCCCACGTGAAGAAGCACGTGACGTTCCCGGAGGGGCTGCCGGAGCACATCCAGTGGCTGCTCGCGGACGCGCAGACCAACGGCGGCCTGTTGGCCAGCGTGCCCGCGCGCCACGCGCTCAAGGCGGTGCAGGCGCTGGAGAAGGCCGGCGTGGACGCGGCCCTCCTCGGCGAAGTGCAGGCGGGCCGTCCCGGCATCGACGTCATCGGCTGAGCGGCAGGGCGCGTTCCTCCCGGGAGCGGATTTCGCCTCCGGGCCGGGGCCCGGCTAACATCCCGGCGCGAATGTCGCCGCGCCCCCTCCCCCTCGGTCTGCTCCTGCTCGCGTGCCTCCTGCCGGCCCTCTCCGGGGCGGGGGAGCGCGGCGCGCGCATCGTCATCGACCCGGGGCACGGCGGGGCGAAGGAGGGCGCGAAGGGGCCCGGGGACCTCTGGGAGAAGGAGGTCGCGCTCCAGATCGCGCAGCGCCTGCGTGAGAAGCTGGAGGCCGCGGGCAGCGAGGTGTTCCTCACGCGCGACCGCGACACGCTGATGGCGCTGTCGGAGCGGGTGGAGTTCTCCAACATCCAGCGGCCGGACCTCTTCCTCTCCATCCACGCCAACTCCATGCCCACGAAGCGGCTGCGTGCGCGCACCGAGGGCATCGAGACGTACTTCCTCTCCGCCAACGCCTCCGGTGAGGCGGCGCGGGCGGTGGCGGACCGCGAGAACGCGGAGGCGCCCACGGCCCGCGCCGCGCGCGGGCACTCCACGCTGGCCTTCATCCTGGAGGACCTGGCGCGCACGGAGGCGCACTCGGACGCGTCCCGGCTGGCCTACGCCATCCACCCGCGCCTGGTGGCGAAGAGCGGCGCCACGGACCGGGGCGTGCAGCAGGCGCCCTTCTTCGTCCTCACGGGCGTGGAGGCGCCGGCGGTGCTGATTGAAGTGGGCTTCATCTCCCACCCGCAGGAGGGGGCGAAGCTGGGGAAGGCGGCGTACCAGGAGACGCTGGCGGAGGCCATCGCGGAGGGGGTGCAGGCCTTCCTCCGGGAGACGCGTCGACGGGACGGCTCGCCCTCGCAACCGGTGGCTGGATCCACCGCGCCCTGATAAAGCGTGGGGGCTTCGCCGTCCCTCCCTGTCAGGAGCCTTCCCTCGTGCGTTCCTTCAACCGTGGTGCGCTGGACCTCCGGCCCGTCACCCTCACGCCCAACGTCAACCGCTACGCGGAGGGCTCCGTCCAGGTGGAGTTCGGCCACACGAAGGTGCTCGTCACCTGCTCGGTGGAGGACCGCGTCCCGCCGCACCTGATGGGCAAGGGGTCGGGCTGGGTCACGGCCGAGTACGGGATGCTCCCGCGCGCCACGCACACCCGCGGCTCGCGCGAGGCCGCCAAGGGCAAGCAGTCCGGCCGCACCATGGAGATCCAGCGCCTCATCGGCCGCGCCCTGCGCGCGTCGGTGGACCTGCAGGCGCTGGGCGTGCGCACCTTCACGCTGGACTGTGACGTCATCCAGGCGGACGGCGGCACGCGCACCGCGTCCATCACCGGCGCGTACGTGGCGCTGGTGCTGGCCCTCCGCTCGCTCAACAAGCCGGGCCTGTTGAAGGGGCTCACCCCGCTGGCCGCGGTGTCCGTGGGCGTGGTGAACGGCGAGGTGCGCGTGGACCTGGACTACGACGAGGACTCCACCGCGGAGGTGGACCTGAACCTCGTGGCCACGGGCGACGGTCGCATCGTGGAGGTGCAGGGCACCGCCGAGCACAAGCTCTTCGACCGCAAGTCGATGGACGCGATGCTGGACGGAGGCCTCGCGGCCATCCAGCAGCTCACCGCCGCGCAGGCGAAGGTGCTGGGATGAAGCCGAAGCTGCTCTTCGCCACCGGCAACGCCGGCAAGGTGCGCGAGCTGCGCCTGCTCGTGGGCGACGCCGTGGAGGTCGTGTCCCTCAAGGACCTGCCCCCCGTGCCCGAGCCCGTGGAGGACGGCGACACCTTCGAGGAGAACGCGGTGAAGAAGGCCCGCGCGTACTCGGAGGCCACGGGGCTGCCCGCGCTCGCGGACGACTCCGGGCTGTGCGTGGACGCGCTGGACGGACGGCCCGGCGTGCTGTCGGCGCGGTACGCGCCGGGCGACGACAGGGCCCGGTACGAGAAGCTCCTCATGGAGCTGGCGGACGTGCCGGACGCGAAGCGCACCGCGTCCTTCCGCTGCGCGCTGGCGCTGGTGACGGGGAAGGGGGACGCACCCCGGGTGGAGGAGGGGCGCTGCGAGGGCGTCATCCTCCGCGCGCCGAGGGGGACGAACGGCTTCGGGTACGATCCGGTGTTCCAGGTGGAGGGGGAGGGCGGGCGCTCGATGGCGGAGCTGGCGCCCGAGGAGAAGGCGCGGGTGTCGCACCGGGCCCGGGCCTTCCAACTGATGCGGCGCCATCTGTTGGCGCTCTGACCGGGCGGACGGGCGTCAGGAAGAGCAGGCTTGCGCGTCTGTCCGCGTTAGGCGAAGGTGGCGACACTTCTCGGGGCGTAGCGCAGCCTGGTAGCGCACCTGCCTTGGGCGCAGGGGGTCGGAGGTTCAAATCCTCTCGCCCCGACTTGAAGTGCCGTGATGTTTCAGCAGTGAGGACCGGCCAGCTCCAGTAGCTCAGCTGGATAGAGCACCGACCTTCTAAGTCGGGGGTCGCAGGTTCGAGCCCTGCCTGGGGCGCAAATCTGCTGGCAGATGGTTTTGGGCCTTGAATGGCCCCGGTTTCCACGGTAGGAGACCGCCGCAGTAAAGCCGTGCGATGTGACGGCGAATGTAGCTCAACTGGTTAGAGCGCCGGACTGTGACTCCGGAGGTTGCCGGTTCGATCCCGGTCATTCGCCCTTCTTCTCCCGCTTCGCCCCGCGCCTATAGCTCAACTGGATAGAGCATCGGCCTTCGAAGCCGAGGGTTGGGGGTTCAAGTCCCTCTGGGCGCAACCCTTCCAACCGTCAGAAGCGCACGCGGGGAACGCCCCGGCGCTCTCGCGACCGGGACTCTCCACCGAAAAAGCCCGTTACTGGAGCAGCCTCGGCCAGTACCGGACAAAGCAATACACCTGGTGGTCGTAGGTGTCCGCTCCCACGGGTTCGACGACCGTCCCATCGGTGCCTGGCGTCAAGTGCTCGCAGGGGAGAAGTCCCCTCTGTGTGAGGACAGGAGTGGGAGCGTGCCGCACGAGGAGCCCATCGGCGAGATGCGCTCCGCCTGTGGCTCGCAAGCCCAGTTGCCCGTGTCAGTGGCCGAAGGTCGGAAGTCGCCCTTGCCCCCGGAAGCCGCAGGAGGGGGCCCTCCATCGGCAGGGGCATGAGCTCGTAGCTGCCTGCCGGGGCCGCTCCAACATGCTCCGGAGTCTGTCGAGCAGAGGTTGAGCGCAGGAAAGCGAAACGCCCGCGTCCCCTTCACCGGGAACGCGGGCGTCCTTCATCTCAGCGAACGACGCGGGCTCAGGCGTCCGGGTTCGTCGCGGCGCGATCCTTGGCGGACGGCACCTGGCAGCGCAGCTCCGTCTCCGCCTCCAGCGCGGTGAGGTTCTCCCTCATGGCCTTGGCCCACCGCGCCCGGGGCTGCTCCATCAGCTTCTCGTGCGCCAGGTCGATGGTCTCGCTCAGCTCGTCGTCGGACAGCTCGGACGTCGTCTTGCCCTTGTACGGGCCGAACGCCACCACCACCGCGCTCGCCTTCGGGCGCTCGGGCGCCTGGGACACGGGCACCGCCGCCACCGCCGTGGCCGGCGCCAGCGGCACGTCCACGTCGAGCCGTGCCTCCTCCTTCTCCGGAGCCCTCGCCGTCTCCGCCGCCTTGGGCGCCTCCGCGGAGCCCAGGGTGGGGAAGGACGCCTTCACCGGGCCCGGCTTCGAGCCCAGCACCTCGTAGGAGCCTGACGCGGGGGCCGGCTTCGAGCCCAGCACCTCGTAGGAGCCTGACGCGGGGGCCGGCTCGTCGTGCGCGTCGTACTCCTCGGCCGGCATCTCCTCGCGCACGTACAGTCCGCCGAAGGCCTCCGGGTACGCCTTGCGCAGCGCCGCCACTCGCGCGCACTTCTCGATCATCGTCGTGGGAATCTTGGCCCACAGCGGCGTCTGCTGGACGTAGCCGGAGAAGTCCAGCCACACGACGACCGGCAGCTTCCCCTCGCGCACCACGCGCGACCAGGCACCTACCAGGGCGCCCTTGCGCTTGGCCGGGTTGAAGCGGTGCACCACCTCGCCCTTGCCCTGGTCCACCACGATCTCGTCCTCGGCGAACACCGCGCTCGCCTGGATGCCCTTGAAGTCCGGGAAGCGCTCCGCCCGGGCGAGCATGCCCGCCTCCGACGGCTGGAACTCGTACTTCGTCACCCAGTTGGGCCGCTCGCGGTTGCCCACGTTCTGGCGGCGCGCCACGCAGAAGGCCTCCTTGAGGAGCGGATCCAACCCGCTGCGCTTGCACTGCTCGATGAAGAGGGCGAACTCGTCCTCGCTGATTCCCCGCGGGCAGATGGTCCGCTTCACCAGGTCCACCCGCTCCCGGTTCCAGGCCGCCCCCTGCGGCGACGTCGCTCCATCCGCCTTCACATTCGCATCCATCACTGTGTCTCCAGCACCGCTCGAAAAGGACGGACGACCCTCGCCCGCCCACATGGCTGCCCGGGCACACGGCACATGACCCGCGAGCCAGGGGCCCGGAAGGGCACCTGCTACAGGCCTGCAGCGCGAACCGAGGCGTGGATCAACATGCGAGCCGGGCAGCGCCTTCGCATCGCTTCCCGGCGCCGGGGATGGCCGGCCGCACGCCGGCCATCCGGTTCCAGCGCTGAGAATGAAGCGAGCGTGCAAAAACGTTTTGACAGGACAGGCGGCGCCCGGTATTCACCGCGCCACCTCGGACGTCGCGCAGCCAACGCGGCAGACGAACCAAGCCGGGAGCGTAGCTCAATTGGCAGAGCAATGGACTCTTAATCCATAGGTTGTGGGTTCGATTCCCTCCGCTCTCACTCGCAGGGCCCCTTCTGGAAACGGAAGGGGCCCTGTGCTTTTTCCGGCGGGCCCTGGCCTGTCCCCCTGCGCTGGAAAGCCCCTGTCCCCCACGGACGTTTCGCGGTAGGACGGTCGCACGACGCGTCGGGCGGGTGGCGAAACTGGTAGACGCGCCAGACTTAGGATCTGGTACCGCAAGGTGTGAGGGTTCGAGTCCCTCCTCGCCCATTTCGCGTTGACCCGTTCGTGCCTATCCCCTAAAGCCGCACGTCCCACTTTCCGGTTGCCGCCCCGGGACGCGAAGGCCCGTGGAGGCGGCGAGCGAGGCCCGCATGAAGGTCCAGGTCGAGGAGCTCTCTCCCATCGAGAAGAAGCTCTCCATCGAGGTCGACAACGCCCGCGTTGCTGAGGAGCTCAACCGCGCGTACGCCGCGCTGAGCGGCCAGGTTCGCCTGCCCGGCTTCCGCCAGGGCAAGGTCCCCCGCCGCATCCTCGAGCAGAAGTACCGCGAGCAGGTGGAGGACGACGTCATCCAGCGCGTCGTGCAGCGCGCCTACCTGGACGCCGTGCGCGAGCACAAGGTGGAGGCCGTCGCCTCCCCGCAGGTCACCAACTCCGGCCTCAAGCCCGGCGCCCCCTTCAGCTTCGAGGCGCGCGTGGAGGTGAAGCCGCGCGTGGAGGCCAAGGACTTCGAGGGCCTGTCCCTCACCAAGGTGGACACCACCGTCACCGACGACGCGGTGAACCAGCAGATCGAGCAGATGCGCCAGAACCTGGGCCGCATCGAGCCCGTCACCGACCGCGACGTCGCCGCCCAGGGCGATCAGGTCACCATCGACTTCGAGGCGAAGGTGGATGGCAACGCCTTCCCGGGCAGCAAGGCGGACGGCATCGGCGTGCGCGTGCAGGACGGCGACCTCATCCAGGGCAACATCCCGCAGCTGGCGGGCGTGAAGGTCGGCGAGTCCAAGGACGTCGAGTACACCTTCGCTCAGGACTACCAGGCTGAAGAGGTCCGCGGGAAGACGGCCGTCTTCCACATCACCGTCAAGGAGCTGAAGAAGCCGGTGGTGCCGGAGCTCAACGACGACCTCGCCAAGCAGACGGGCATCGCGCAGACGGTGGACGAGCTGCGCGCCAAGGTCCGCGCGGACCTGGAGAAGGCCAAGAAGAACCAGGCCACCGTGGATGAGCGTGACGCCCTCATCAAGGCGCTCCTGGAGAAGAACCCGTTCGACGTGCCCCGCGCCATGGTGGAGCGCGCCATCGACTCCATGATGGAGGGCGCCTTCCGCCAGATGCAGCGCCAGGGCATCGACCCGCGCCAGCTGGGCCTGGACTTCAACCGCCTGCGCGACGAGATGCGGGAGAAGGCCACCCTGGAGGTGAAGGGCACGCTGCTGTTCGAGGCCATCGCCCAGCAGCAGAACATCCAGGCGTCCGACGAGGACGTGGAGAAGCGCATCGAGGACCTGGCCATCGAGGCCAACCAGCCGGTCGCCCAGGTGAAGAAGTACTTCAAGGGCCCGGACGAGCGCCTTGGGTTGTCTCTGCGACTTCGCGAGGAAAAGACGATTGAATTCCTCAAGGGCCGGGCGAAGTATTCTTGAGGCTTTTCCTTCAAGGCTCCTGAGCTCCTCCTCGAGGTTCATCCGACATGCCCTTCATGCCCGTCCCCTACGTCATCGAGCAGACCCACCGGGGTGAGCGCTCGTACGACATCTACAGCCGGCTCCTGAAGGACCGCATCGTCATGCTGGGAACGGAGATCGACGATGACGTGGCCAACGCCATCGTCGCCCAGCTCTTGTTCCTGGAGTCCGAGGACCCGGACAAGGACATCAACCTCTACATCAACTCGCCCGGTGGCTCGGTGACGGCGGGGCTCGCCATCTACGACACGATGCAGTACGTCAAGGCGCCCGTCTCCACCATCTGCGTGGGGCAGGCGGCCTCCATGGGCGCCGTGCTGCTGCTCGCCGGCGCGAAGGGCAAGCGCTACTCGCTGCCCTCCAGCCGCATCATGATCCACCAGCCGCTGGGCGGCGCGCGCGGCCAAGCGACGGACATCGAAATCCAGGCCCGTGAAATCCTTCGCATGAAGGCCAAGCTCAACGAGCTCATCGTCAAGCACACCGGCCAGACGATCGAGCGCGTGGAGAAGGACACGGACCGCGACTACTTCATGGGCGCCGCGGAGGCGAAGGCGTACGGCATCATCGACGCCATCCAGGATCCCCGGAAGGTCGCGGGGGTGAAGCCGGACGAGAAGAAGTAGACACACCGACATGCGCGACAGGCCGGGGCGCCAGGCACCCGGTCGGCGGCCGGGGGTGCTGGGAATCTTCTCCCGCGCCTCCGGCCTTCTCGTTTCTCCCCTCGCCGGGATTTTCCCCTTGTTAAGTACCCGGAAGGTGCGTGGACGTTCCGGATGAGGGCTGACTAGATTGGGCAGGGCAGGGGACCGGACGCGAAGCGGGTTGGGGCCTTTCAGGCGCAGCGAGGGATTTCATGGCGGGTAAGAACGTGGAGAAGCGAGACAACCAGACCCTCTGCTGCTCCTTCTGCGGCAAGTCGCAGAAGGAGGTGAAGAAGCTCATCGCGGGACCGACGGTCTACATCTGCGACGAGTGCATCGGGCTGTGCAACGACATCATCGCGGAGGAGATCGACCGCGAGGAGACCAAGGACACCAAGCTGCGCATCCCCCGGCCCTCCGAAATCAAGGCCGTGCTGGATGAGTACGTGGTGGGCCAGGAGCGCGCGAAGAAGACGCTCTCCGTGGCGGTGCACAACCACTACAAGCGCATCGAGTCCAAGGTCGCCATGGACGACGTGGAGCTGCAGAAGAGCAACATCCTGCTGCTCGGCCCCACGGGCTCCGGCAAGACGCTGCTCGCGCAGACCCTGGCGCGCATCCTCAACGTCCCCTTCACCATCGCGGACGCCACGTGCCTCACGGAGGCCGGCTACGTCGGTGAGGACGTGGAGAACATCATCGTCAACCTGCTCCAGGCCGCGGACCACGACATCGAGCGCGCGCAGCGGGGCATCGTCTACATCGACGAGATCGACAAGATCGCCCGCAAGTCGGAGAACCCCTCCATCACCCGCGACGTGAGCGGCGAGGGCGTGCAGCAGGCGCTGCTCAAGATCATCGAAGGCACGGTGGCCAATGTCCCGCCCAAGGGGGGCCGCAAGCACCCGCAGCAGGAGTTCCTGCAGGTGGACACCACCAACATCCTCTTCATCTGCGGCGGCGCGTTCGGCGGCCTGGAGCAGGTGATCGAGCGGCGCCTGGGCGGGCGCAGCCTGGGCTTCGGCGCGGAGATCCAGTCGCGCAAGCAGCGCAACCTCAGCGAGCTGCTCAAGCACGTGGAGCCGGAGGACCTGCTCAAGTTCGGCATGATCCCGGAGTTCATCGGCCGCCTGCCCATCATCACCGCGCTGGAGGAGCTGGACGAGGCGGCGCTCGTGAACATCCTGGCCGAGCCCAAGAACGCGCTCACCAAGCAGTACCGCAAGCTCTTCGAGCTGGACGGCGTGTCGCTGAAGTTCACCGACGGGGCCCTGAAGGCCATCGCGTCGGAGGCCATCCGCCGCAAGGCGGGCGCGCGCGGCCTGCGCTCCATCCTGGAGACGGCCATGCTGGACGTGATGTACGAGATCCCGTCCCGCAAGACGGCCCGCGAGGTGCTCATCTCCGAGGAGGTCATCCTCAAGAAGAGCGAGCCCGTCGTCCTGCACTCGCAGGACAACAAGGAGACGCCGGAGCCGAAGAAGGAATCCGCCTGAGTTGAGCGGGAACCACCTCCCGGGGCCTACAAGGGCCTGAAGGGGATGGCGGGGCGCGTCACGGTCACGGACCGGGGCGCGCCCTTCTTCTTCATCCAGCGGGCATCCGGGCGTGGGGGCGGGCCGCGCTTTTTTCCGGGCCGGGGGCGGGGGCTTCTTGTATCTGCTGTCCCCCATGAGAAAGCTGCTCATGCCTGCCCTGCTGTCGCTCGTGGCCTGCACTTCCGCGAAGGAAGCCACGCGTGAAGAAGCTCCCGCCGCGTCCTCCGCGGCGCCGAGCGCTCCGGCCCAGGAGGGGCCCTCCCGCATGGCCTACCCGGCGACCCGTTCCGAGGCGGTGGTGGACACGCTGCATGGCCAGCAGGTGGCGGACCCGTACCGCTGGCTGGAGGACGAGAAGGCGCCGGAGGTGCAGGCCTGGATGAAGGCACAGGACGGCTTCGCCCGCGACGCGCTGGCGAAGCTGCCGGGCCGCGACGCGCTGGCCAGGCGCTTCACGGAGCTCTTCTACGTGGACTCCGTGACGGCGCCCTTCCGCCGCGGGCAGCGCTACTTCTACATGCGCACCCACAAGGACAAGGAGAAGGCCATCGTCTACTGGAAGGACGGCGAGTCCGGACAGGAGAAGGTGCTGCTGGACCCGAACGTCATGAGCAAGGACGGCCCGGTGTCCCTGGGGCGCTGGGTGCCGTCGTGGGACGGCAAGCGCGTGGCCTTCCCGGTGCGCCCCAACGCCGCGGACGAGGCCACCCTGCACGTCATCGACGTGGACACGGGTGAGTGGTCCAAGGTGGACGTGATCGAGGGCGCGAAGTACGCCAACACGAACTGGACCCCGGACGGCAAGGGCTTCTACTACGAGTGGCTGCCCACGGACCCCTCCATCCCCGTGGACGCGCGCCCCGGCTACACCGAGCTCCGGTTCCACAAGCTGGGCGAGGACCCGAAGAAGGACGTGGTGGTGCACGAGCGCACGGGCGACCCCACCACCTTCCTCCAGGGCGACCTGTCGCGCGACGGCAAGTACCTCTTCGCGTCCATCCTCCGCGGCTGGAGCGAGAACGACGTCTACTGGAAGCACCCGGGGGAGAAGGGCTGGCGGCTGCTCGTGAAGGGCCAGGGCGCCAAGTACAGCGTCATCCCGTGGAAGGACCGCTTCTACGTCGTCACCGACGAGGGCGCCCCGCGCCAGCGCGTCTTCGCCGTGGACCCGAAGAAGTCCGAGCGCGCCAACTGGAAGGAGCTGGTGCCGGAGGACCCGAAGGCGGCGCTGGAGAGCGTGTCGCTGGTGGGCGGCCACCTGGCGCTGGAGTACCTCAAGGACGCGACCACGGAGCTGCGCATCACCACGCTGGAGGGCAAGCCGGTGCGCACCGTGCAACTGCCGGGCGTGGGCGCCGCCAGCAACCTGCTGGGCCTGGAGGACCAGGACGACGCCTACTTCTCCTACAGCTCCTTCACCACGCCGCGGCAGGTGTACCGGACGTCCGTGAAGAGCGGGAAGGTGGACCTGTGGGCGAAGGTGGAGGTGCCCATGGACCCGGACGCGTACACGACGGAGCAGGTCTTCTACACGTCGAAGGACGGCACCCGGGTGCCCATGTTCCTCGTCTACAAGAAGGGCCTGGAGAAGGACGGCACCGCGCCCACGCTGCTGTACGGGTACGGCGGCTTCTTCGTCAGCATGCAGCCCACCTTCCGCGCCAGCATCCTCCCGTGGCTGGACGCGGGCGGCATCTACGCGGTGGCCAACCTGCGCGGCGGCGGTGAGTACGGCACCGCGTGGCACGAGGCGGGCCGGGGCGCGAACAAGCAGAACGTGTTCGACGACTTCGCCGGCGCGGCCGAGTACCTGGCGAAGGAGCGGTACACGCAGCCGAGGAAGCTGGCCATCTACGGCGGCAGCAACGGCGGCCTGCTGGTGGGCGCGGCGATGACGCAGCACCCGGAGCTGTACGGCGCGGTGGTGTGCGGGGTGCCGCTCCTGGACATGGTGCGCTTCCACCTGTTCGGCAGCGGGCGGACCTGGGTGCCGGAGTACGGGTCGGCGGAGGACGCCGCGCAGTTCAAGACCCTGTACGCCTACTCGCCCTACCACCACGTGCGGGAGGACGTGCGGTATCCGGCGCTCTTGATGATGAGCTCGGACCACGACGACCGCGTGGACCCCATGCATGCGCGCAAGTTCGTGGCGGCGGTGCAGAACGCGAAGGGCAATTCCGCGCCCACGCTGCTACGCATCGAGGCGAACGCCGGCCACGGCGGGGCGGACCAGGTGGCCAAGGCCATCGAGTCCAGCGTGGACATGTATGCCTTCCTCTTCCAGGCGCTGGACGTCGCCCGGTCGGACGCCGGGGGGGCGGCCGAGAGCCGCTAGAATCGGGGCAGGACACCGTCCTGCCGCCCGGTGTTCCCTTGAAGGCAGGGTGCGGAACCCCCAATCTGTGCGGGGAACGGGTCCTGCGACCGGCGTGTTATAGAGCGGTGTTTCACCCTGCATGCGCGCTTGGGCGCCATGTGGGCAACTCTTGAAGGGCCTGCCCGTACGGCAGGCCAGCGGGTGGCGGATACATGTTCTTCGGACGTGACGACAAGAAGGAAGCCCAGAAGCGGGGACTCACCATCCCGCTCTTGCCCCTTCGGGACATCATCGTGTTCCCGCACATGGTGGTTCCGCTGTTCGTCGGCCGGGAGAAGTCCATCGCGGCCTTGAAGGACGCGATGGCCCACAAGGGGCCGGATGACAAGGCGGTCATCCTGCTGGCCGCCCAGAAGAAGGCCAAGACGAACGACCCCTCGCCCGACGACATCTTCCACTTCGGCACCATCGGCCACCTCATCCAGCTCCTGCCGCTGCCTGACGGCACGATGAAGGTGCTGGTGGAGGGCGTGCGCCGCGCCAAGGTGAAGAAGTTCCACCCGAACGACGCCTTCTTCATGGTCGAGGTGGACGAGGTCGAGGAGCAACTGGAGAAGAGCGTGGAGCTGGAGGCGCTGGTGCGCTCCGTCCACTCCGTCTTCGAAGCCTTCGTGAAGCTCAACAAGCGCATCCCGCCGGAGATGCTGATGCAGGTCGCCAGCATCGACGACCCCGCGCGCCTGGCGGACACCATCGTCGCGCACCTGTCGTTGAAGCTGAACGACAAGCAGGCGCTGCTCGAGACGGAGTCCCCGGCCAAGCGGCTGGAGAAGCTCTACGAGCTGATGCAGGGCGAGATCGAGATCCTCCAGGTGGAGAAGAAGATCCGCACGCGCGTCAAGAAGCAGATGGAGAAGACCCAGAAGGAGTACTACCTGAATGAGCAGATGCAGGCCATTCAGAAGGAGCTGGGTGAGCGCGACGAGTTCAAGAACGAGATCCAGGAGATTGAAGAGAAGCTGAAGAACAAGCGGATGAGCAAGGAGGCCACGCTCAAGGTCAAGAAGGAGCTGAAGAAGCTCCGGATGATGAGCCCGATGAGCGCCGAGGCCACGGTCGTCCGCAACTACATCGACTGGATCATCAGCCTGCCCTGGTACGACGAGACGCAGGACCGGCTGGACGTCACCGAGGCGGAGCGGGTGCTCAACGAGGACCACTACGGCCTGAAGAAGCCGAAGGAGCGCATCCTCGAGTACCTGGCCGTGCAGCAGCTGGTGAAGAAGCTGAAGGGCCCCGTGCTGTGCTTCGTGGGGCCGCCGGGCGTGGGCAAGACGTCGCTGGCGCGCTCCATTGCGCGGGCCACGGGCCGCAAGTTCGTGCGCCTGTCGCTGGGCGGCGTGCGCGACGAGGCGGAGATCCGCGGCCACCGCCGCACGTACATCGGCGCGATGCCGGGCAAGCTCATCCAGTCCCTGAAGAAGGCGGGCAGCAACAACCCCGTGTTCCTCCTGGACGAGATCGACAAGATGTCCACGGACTTCCGCGGCGACCCGAGCGCGGCGCTGCTGGAGGTGCTGGACCCGGAGCAGAACCACAACTTCAATGACCACTACCTGGACCTCGACTACGACCTGTCCAAGGTGATGTTCATCTGCACCGCGAACACGATGCACAACATCCCCGGTCCGCTGCAGGACCGCATGGAGGTGATTCGCATCGCGGGCTACACGGAGCCGGAGAAGCTCTCCATCGCCCGGCGCTACCTGATCCCGAAGGAGCAGGAGGCCAACGGCCTCTCGGACCTCAAGATCGAGATCACCAACGACGCGCTGAAGACCATCGTGCACCGGTACACGCGCGAGTCGGGCGTGCGCTCGCTGGAGCGTGAGATTGGCGGCGTGTTCCGCAAGATCGCCCGCGACGTGCTGAAGAACGGCAAGCGGGACCTCATCGAGGTGGACCGCAGGCAGGCGATGAAGTTCCTGGGCACGCCCCGCTTCCGCTACGGCGTGGCGGAGCGCGAGGACCAGGTGGGCATCGTCACGGGCCTCGCGTGGACGGAGCTGGGCGGTGAGATCCTCACCACGGAAGCCACGTCCATGCCGGGCAAGGGGAAGCTCATCATCACCGGCAAGCTGGGCGAGGTGATGCAGGAGTCCGCCCAGGCGGCCATGTCCTACGTGCGCAGCCGCGCGGAGCGCTTCGGCATCGACCGCAAGGTGTTCGAGAACTACGACATCCACGTCCACCTGCCGGAGGGCGCCATCCCCAAGGACGGTCCGTCCGCGGGCGTCACCATGGCCACGGCGCTGGTGAGCGCGCTGACGCGCGTGCCGGTCCGCAAGGACGTGGCGATGACGGGGGAGATCACGCTGCGCGGCCGCGTGCTGCCCATCGGCGGCCTGAAGGAGAAGACGCTGGCGGCGCACCGCGCGGGCATCAAGACGGTCCTGATTCCGAAGGCGAACAAGAAGGACCTGAAGGACATCCCGCTGAAGATCCGCAAGGCGCTGCGCATCGTCCCGGTGGAGTTCGTGGACGACGTGCTGCGCGAGGCGCTCCTCCTGGAGAAGCCGGAGGAGTTCGGCCGCAAGGGCGCCGGGGACAACCTGAAGACGGGGCTGACCGTGGCGGAGGTCGTGTCCACGCCGTCGCAGGCCTGAGGCCGGTGTGAGTCCCGGGCCCCTTGAAGGGGCCGGGCGGTGACGAAGCCAGGATGCCGGCCGACCAGGGGTCGCCGGTCTCCTGGCTTCTCTCTTTTCTGGAGCCGGTCGGGGTACAACGCGGGCGGTGGCTCCCCGCGCGCGAATCCTGTCCTACTCCCTGGTGCTGGTGATGGCCGCGGCCTGCGGGCCGTGCGGCTTCCAGCCCGAGCCGGGCGTGAAGGTGGTGATGCCGGCGATGCCCACCACGCTCGACTGGAGCCACTCGGATCCGATGAGCTGGGTGAACTACCCGGTGATGCTGGCCACGCAGAAGGGGCTCACCACGCTGGGGGCGGACCACTCCGTGCGGCCGGGCCTGGCGGAGCGGTGGGCGCGCCAGACGGACGCGGCCGGGCGCGAGGTCTACACGTTCCAGCTGCGCGCGGACGCGACGTGGTCGGACGGCTCGCCGGTCACGGCTCGCGACTTCGTGTTCGGGTGGCACCGGGCGCTCCTGGGCCGCGAGCGCGGCGAGATGGCGGACCTGGAGGGGGCGGAGGAGGTGCTCGCGCTGCTGGAGCGCGGAGCCCCGGAGCCGGAGGTGGAGGCCGCGCTTGCGCGCGTGGGCGTGGAGGCGGTGGAGGCCCGGACGCTGCGGGTGACGCTGGCGCGGCCCCGGAGCTACTTCCTGGCGCGGCTCGCGAACGTGTACCTGTTCTTTCCCGCGCCCTCGGCGGACCTGGAGGGGAAGTCCGAGGAGGCGGTGCGCGACTACTTCGACCGGCCTCGCGACGGGCGCCCCCTGGCCGTGGGGCCGTATCGCGTGGAGCGGTGGGACCGGGCGGGGGAGCGCGTGCGGCTGGTCTACAACCCTCGCAGCGCGTTCCCGCCGCCGATGGGGCCCGGGGAGACGCCGGCGCCGGTGCTGACGCTGATGAAGTCGGAGATCGGCCCGGCGCTGTATGAGCGGGGCCGGGTGGACTTCGTCTTCGTGGACAGCGCGGCGGCGCTGCGGGGGATGCGCGCCGCGGACCTGAAGCGCGAGCCGCTGTTGTCCACGTACTTCCTGGGCTTCAACACGGAGCGCCCGCCGCTGGACCGGCCGGAGGTGCGCCGGGCGCTGGCCCGGGCGTTGGACCGGGAGGCGCTGCTCGCGGGGCTGCTGCCGGCCGCGCGCGCGACGAACGTGCTGCTGCCGCCGGAGCTGCCGGATGCTGCGACGCCGGAGCAGGCGGCCCGGCTGCCGCGCTACGCGCCGGAGCGGGCGAAGGCGGAGCTGGCGGAGGTGAAGGGCCTGGACCGGCCGCTGCGGCTGGTGGTGAAGGCGGGGGATTCGTTCGTGCCGGAGGAGGCGCTGGCGGAGCGCATCGCGGCGCAGCTGGCTCGGGTGGGCGTGCGGGTGGTGGTGGATTCGCGGTCGGACTTCTCCGCGGAGGTGGCTCGCAGGACGCCGCAGGGGCCGCGCGCGTATGACCTGTACCTGCGCCGGCTGGGCGCGGACTACGCGCACCCGAACACGTTCTTCACGCTCTTCGAGCGGCAGGGCAACCACCAGACGGGATGGGAGACGCAGGGCGGCGGCGAGCCGATGCGCCGCTTCGAGCAGCTGCTAGAGGAGGCGGACGGCGACCCCGACCCCGTGCACGCGCGGGCGCTGTACGCGAAGGCGCAGGAGCTGCTGGTGGGGGAGGAGGCCGTCATCGCGCCGCTGTACCACCCGGACCGCTACTTCCGGGCGCGGGCGCGGCTGCACGGCCTGGACGTGGATCCGTTCAACTTCCTCGCGCTGCGCGCGCTGCGGCTGGGGGCGGAGGACGCGACCTCGGCCCGCGCGGAAGGGCAGGGGCCCTAGCGCATGTGCCTCCTTGCGACGCGCCTCGTGCGCCAGCTCGTGCTCGTCCCCGTCGTGGCGGTGGCCTCGTACCTCCTCATGGCCGCGCTGCCGCTCACCACGGAGAGCGACAACAAGCGGCAGGTGTCCCCGGAGCTGGCGGCTTCGTACCAGCGCGACCTGGGCATCGGTGAGCCGCTCGGGTTCCTGCGGCCCTGGGAGAAGCTCTTCGCCGGAGAGCGCCTGGGCACCAGCGCGCAGGGCATCACCGGCGACGAGCTGTTGCAGAAGCTCTCCGGCAGCGTGGGCGTGGGCCTCGTCGCGCTGCCCCTGGCGCTCGCGTGGGCGGTGGGCTTCGCGCTCCTTCGCACCCGTTGGCGGCGCGGGCGCTTCGCCGCGCTGGGGGACGTGCTCCCCGCCATCGCGTTCGGGACGCCCGTGTTCATCCCCGCGCTGCTGCTGGCCCCGGCCGTGGTGGAGCGCGGGCACCTGCTGCCGGAGCTGTGCGCGGCCGTCGTCATCGCCATCTGGCCCGGGACGTTCCTGGGCACGCTCGTGGGTGATGCCCTGGAGACCGAGCTGTCCCGCGACTATGTGCGCACCGCGCTCGGCAAGGGCCTGGACCCCGGCACCGTGCTGCGCCGCCATGTCCTCCCCAACGTGTGGCCCGCGCTCCTGGACGCCGTGACGCCCGTCGCCACCGCGCTGCTCGCGGGCTCGTTCGCCGCGGAGCGCGTCTTCGGCCTGCCGTACTTCGGCCAGCTCTACGTGCTCGCCGTCCTCAACAAGCAGGTCGCCGTCGTCGTCGTGTCCACCACCACCTTCGCCGCCGTGCTCGTCGTCGTGAGCCTCACCGTGGAGCTGTTGCGCATGCTCGTGGATCCCCGCGCCCGGGAGGCCCGCGCTTGAGCCGCGTTCCCGTGCGCGCCTGGGTGGGGCTCGTGCTCCTCGTGGGCCTGGGCGTGCTGAGCCTCGTCGCCGGCCGCCTGTTCCCCGAGGCGCTCACGCACACGTGTCCGCTCGGCTGGGACCTGAACCGCCCCGACCGCAGCGTATGCGAGCTGGCCTTCGGCGGCCTGTGGGTGTCCCTGGCCGTGGGGCTCGCGGCCGGTGCGCTGTCCACCGCGCTGGGGCTGGCCGTCGCGGCGCTCGCGCGGCTGTCCGGCGGCGCCGCGGAGCAGGTGCTCCTGCGTGCCGTCGACGCCGTGTTCGCCCTGCCGGACGTGCTGGTGGTGATGGTGCTCCAGCTCGCCGGCCAGTCCCTCATGGACGCGGGCATGGGCGAGGGCCTGGGGCCCTTCGGCTTGATGGTGACGTCGCTGGCCCTGGTGGGCTGGGCCGGCCCCGCGCGCATGTTCCGCGACCGCCTGGCCACGCTGGAGGGCCAGGAGTACGTCGCCGCCGCGCGCGCCCTGGGCGGCGGAGGCGCGCACATCCTTCGCGTGCACCTGTGGCCGCTCCTGCGGCCCTTCGTGCTGGCCGTGTTCCTGAGCCGCCTGCCGAGCGCCATCCTCACCGAGTCCACGGTGAGCTTCTTCGGCATCGCCCGCATGGAGCCCATGTCCCTGGGCCGCTACCTGGGCACGTCCTACGCCGCGCTCATCTACGAGGGCGGCGGGCGCGTGGTGCTTCCCGCCTGGGGGCTGCTCGTCCTGCTGGTGCTTGGCGCCTCGCTCGCTTCCCAGGCATTGGGGGGAGGTACCCGTCGCGAAGTGTGAGGAATGCCCCACATGGGGGCGTCGGTTTCACCCGAACGGAAACCCTTTGCCCTCAGGTGAACACCATGTCGCTCCCGACGGAAGAAATCCCCCTCTCGCCTGCCCGTGATGAGCGTCCGCGTGACGACGGCCTGCGCAAGGAAGCCGTCCGGGGCGCCGTGCTGGTGGTGGAGGACGACCCCGCCCACCGCGAGCTCCTGGTGGAGCTGGTGAGCGGCTGGGGCTACGACGCCATCCAGGTGGGCAGCGCGGAGGAGGCGGAGTTCGCCGTGCGCAACAAGCGCATGGACGCCGCCATCGTGGATGTGTTCCTGCCCGGCCGCAGCGGCACCACCCTGATGTCCCGGCTGCGCGAGCGCTTCCCGCAGGCCGTGCTCATCGGCGTGAGCGCGATGAGCGACGCGGCCACCGCGCGCAAGTGCAAGGGCCTGGGCGCGGACCTCTTCATCGGCAAGCCGTTGGATCCGGAGAAGCTGGCCAAGGCGCTGAAGACCCAGCATCACAGCTGGCACTGAGGACGGCGGGGGAGCGGGTTCCGGTTGCACACCCCCGCCGGACGGCCGATGCTCCCTGGCGTGAAGAACCTCGCCTCCGGCTTCCTGCTGGCCATGCCCCAGCTTGGAGACCCGAACTTCTACCGCTCGGTCATCCTGATGATCGAGCACGGGGAGACGGGCTCCATGGGGCTCGTCGTGAACCGGGGGGCGTCCCTGACGCTCGGTGAGCTGGCGCGCGGCCAGTCGATGGAGATCGCGACGGACCGCGTGTCGCAGCCGGTGTTCGTGGGGGGCCCGGTGGAGCCCCAGCGCGGCTTCGTCCTGCACGACGACGACACCGTGGCGGAGAAGCACCCCGTCCTGCCCGGCCTCTACCTGAGCGTCACCCTGGACGCGCTGGGCCCCTTGCTACAGCGGGCGCACCCGCGCGTGCGCTTCTGCCTGGGGTACGCGGGCTGGGGCCCCAGGCAGCTGGAGAATGAGATCGCCGCCGGCTCGTGGCTGTTCGCGGACGCCACCGCGGACGCGGTGCTGGGGCAGGATCCGGTGAAGCTGTGGGATGCCACCCTGCGCGGCCTGGGCGTGGACCCGGCCATGCTGGTGATGGGAAAGGGGATGAACTGATGCTCGACGCCGAGACGCTGCGCCGTTACCTCCTGGACGCCCTGCCGGGCTCGGAGGTGGAGCTGAACGACACCACGGGGACGGGAGACCACTTCGAGGCGCGCGTCATCTCCCCCGCCTTCACCGGCAAGACGATGGTGGAGCAGCACCAGTTGGTGTACGCGCCGCTGCAGCCGTGGCTGAAGTCCGGCGAGCTGCACGCGCTGGCGCTCAAGACCTATTCGCCCGAGCAGTGGAAGAAGCTCGGGCCCCGCTGAAGAAGGAGCAACGACTCATGGATCCGACCCTCAAGGCCCAGTTCGACGAGACGGTGAAGTCGCACCCCATCGTCCTCTTCATGAAGGGCAACGCCCTGTTCCCCCAGTGCGGCTTCTCCGCGCGCGCCCTCCAGCTGCTCCAGCCGCTGGGCCAGGTGCACACGGTGGACGTGCTGGCGGACCCCGCCGTGCGCCAGGGCATCAAGGACTACTCCAACTGGCCCACGATTCCGCAGGTCTACATCCACGGGAAGTTCGTGGGCGGCTCGGACATCCTGATGGAGCTGGACCAGAGCGGCGAGCTCCAGGCGCTGGTCGCCGCCGGCCCCAAGTAGCCGGGCGTCCCGCGCGGGGGCCAGGTGGCCCGGGGGGAGACCCGGGCCCCGTCCCCCGCGTAGACTGGGCGGCGGTCGCCAAGAGGGGTTGAGAGCCGCCGTGCCCACCGTCACACCGCCCGAGTCGAAGCCGCAGGACGCGTCCACCGAAGTGCCCGGAGTGCCGGTCGAGGGTGGTCCCCTCCCTCCTGGCGCGAACGTCGCGGTCGCCGCGCCCGGCGCCGCCGTCGCGGATCCGGACGACCTCGTCAGCACGGAGAAGACGCCCACGCTGGTGGACCGCGTGCAGGCGTTCCGCGCGAAGTACGAGAAGCAGGAGATGGCCCTCTTCTTCTTCGCGGGCTTCCTCTACGACGTCCTCACGCTGAGCCCCGTGGACGATGCGCTCACGGAGGTGCAGAACTTCGCGTACCTGGCCATCCTCGCGGTCCTGCTGGTGCTGGAGCAGCGCTACCCCGAGGGCGTGGAGCCGCCGAGGCTGCTGGCCAAGGTGTGGCGCTTCCGCGAGGACGCGCTGCACTTCTTCCTGGGCAGCCTGCTGAGCGCGTTCACGCTGTTCCTCTTCAAGAGCTCGTCGGGCTTCACGCCGCTCCTGTTCATGGCGGGCATGTTCGGCCTGCTGGTGGCCAACGAGCTGCCGCGCTTCCGGCAGCTGGGCCCCGTCATCCGCGTGGCCATCTTCAGCCTGTGCGTGACGCTGTACTTCGCGTCGCTGCTGCCGGTGCTGCTGGGGCGGGTGGGGTGGTGGATCTTCACGCTGTCCGTCGCGCTGGGCTGCGGCAGCGTGTACGGGCTGCTCCGCGCGGTGCAGCGGTGGCGCCCGGACGACGCGAAGGCGCTGCTCCGCTCGGTGGCGGTGCCCGGCTTCGGCGCGCAGGCGCTGCTGCTCGGGTGCTACTTCCTGGGCGTGATTCCGCCGGTGCCCCTGGCGGTGCAGTACAGCGGCATCTACCACGCGGTGAAGCGCGTCTCCCCGGGCGTGTACCACCTGACGTCGGAGGCGCAGCCCTGGTGGAAGGTGTGGACGGCGTTCCACCACGGCGACCAGGACTTCGCGGTGCGCGCCGGCGAGCAGCCCGTGTACTTCTTCCGCATCTTCGCCCCCAAGGGCTTCCAGCAGTACCGCGTGCGCGTGCGCTGGTACTTCGACCATCCGGAGAAGGGCTGGACGGCGCTGGGCAAGGGCTTCCTCGCCACGGTGAGCAGCAACGGCACGGAGGGCGGCTACCGCTACTACGCGAACCCGGGCACCACGCCCAAGCCGGGCGACTGGCGCGTCGTGCTGGAGACGGAGGACGGGCACGAAATCAACCGCCTGAACTTCACCGTCACCGAGGACACGCGCACCGAGCCGCGTCCGGAGAGGGTGGACGTGTCCGTGCTCAAGGTCATCAAGCCCATCTCGCTGGAGGACTGGCAGCGGCTCCAGCCCCCCGCTCCGGTGCCCACGCCCGCTCCCGCGCCTACGGCGCCGGCGCCTTGAGCAGCGTCACCTGACCCAGCAGCACCGGCACCGCCGTCTCCACGCGCAGGATACGGGGACCCAGGGAGAAGGGCTGGAAGGCGTGCGTCTCCAGCAACTGGGCCTCGAAGGGCACCCAGCCGCCGTCCGGGCCGATGGCGAGCACCACCCGCGTGGCGTGCGTGATGTCCCGGGCCTGGAGGGAGTGGCTGGAGGGCGGGTGGGGGAGCAGGCGCAGGGGCTCCGGGCCGAAGACGTCGTTCAGCTCGTCCTCGACGAAGGGGCGGAAGCGCTCGCGGATGAGGACCTCCGGCAGGCGCGTGTCGCGGGCCTGCTCCAGGCCCTGTAGGAGCAGCTCGCGGACGAAGGCCTCGTTGAGCACCTTGGAGTCGAAGTAGCTCTTCTCCACGCGGGCCGCGTTCACCAGCACGATGCGGTCCACGCCCAGGGACGCCACGGCGGGCAGGACCTTCTTGAGCGCCTTGGGGCGGGGGATGGCCAGGAGCAGGTCCACGCCGGCCCGGGGCGGGGGCTCCTCCGTGAGGTCCACGCGCAGGTGGAGCACGCCGGGGGTGTTCTCCAGCACCTCGCCCGTGCCGGTGAGGCCGTTCAGGCGGCCCACCCGGAGGGACTCGCCGGGTTCGGCCTTGAGGACCTCGCGGGCGTGCTGGGCGCGGCGGCCGGTGAGCCGGGCGGTGCCGTCCGGCTGGAAGTCCTCGTCGAAGAGCAGGAGCAGGTTCACGGTCCCCCTCATGTAGCCGTTCCCGGCCGGGCAGGGGAGGGGGCGAGCCTCCCGAGGTGGGCCGCCCCGGCCGCCGGCGCCGGGCCGTGATAAAGGGCCACAGCGTGCGTACCTTCTGCATCCGGTGTCTGCGTCCCGAAAGCGCGTGCTACTGCGCGCACGTCCCCCAGCTCCAGACGCGCACGCGCGTGGTGTTCCTCCAGCATCCGCGGGAGCGGCGCGTGGCCATCGGCACGGCGCGCATGGCGCACCTGTCGCTGCCCAACTCGGAGCTGCACCGGGGCGTGGACTTCACCGGCCACGCGCGGCTGGAGGAGCTGGCGAAGCACCCGGAGCGCGTCGCGGTGCTCTTCCCGGGCGAGGACGCCATCACGGTGGAGGAGGCCCAGGCGAACCCGCCGGAGACGCTCATCGTCGTGGACGGCACCTGGCCGCAGGCGAAGAAGGTGGTGATGCGCAACC
Source organism: Corallococcus sp. RDP092CA (assembly GCF_041903675.1). NCBI lineage: Bacteria > Pseudomonadati > Myxococcota > Myxococcia > Myxococcales > Myxococcaceae > Corallococcus > Corallococcus sp. RDP092CA. The sequence continues at coordinate 122,113 of NZ_JAYESI010000021.1, forward strand.
CGGTGCTCGCGGCGCTGCCGCGCATCGGCTTCGTGCCGCGCCGCCCGAGCAACTACCGCATCCGCGCGGAGCCGGCGGACCACTGCGTCTCCACCATCGAGGCGGTGGCGGAGATCCTGGGCCAGTTGGAGGGCAGGCCGGACTACTTCGACAAGATGCTGGGCGCGTTCGAGTTCATGGTGGACACGCAGCTGGAGCGGCAGGAGACGCGCACGACGCCCAACCGCCGCCGCATCTACAAGGGCGAGTGGCGCCCGCCGCTGGAGCTGCGCTCGCTGGCGGAGGCCGCGGACCGGCTGGTCCTCTTCTACGCGGAGGCGAACGCGCACCCGCTGGAGACGGGCATCCCGCCGGAGCTGGTGCACCTGGTGGCGGTCCGCTTCGCCACGGGCGAGCGCTTCGAGGCGGTCATCGCGCCGGAGCAGCCGCTCGCGCACAGCACGCCGCTGCACGTGGAGCTGTCGGAGGAGGCGCTGCGCGCCGGTGAGCCGCGCGCGCAGGCGCTGGCCCGCTTCGAGGCGTTCCTGCGCCCGGACGACGCGCTGACGGTGTGGACCACGTTCGCCCTGGACCTGCTGTGGAGCGGGGGCCTTCGGCGCAGGGCCGCGCGCAATGTGCGGCTGGCCACGGCGCGGGCGCTCAAGGGCAAGGCGGGGGGCGTGGAGCAGGCGGTGGGCCTGCTCAAGGCGCCCGAGGTGGCCACGTGGGCCCGGGGCCGAGCGGGCCGCCGCATCAGCGCGCTGGAGTCCGTGACGCGTGAGCTGGTGGCCCGGGGAAGCGCCACGCAGCCGCCCGCGAAGCTGCCGCGCACCGGCTCCGAGGGCTGAGGGCCGCTCGCTCGCGCTGGCGCTGCGCGCACCGGCTCCGAGGGCTGAGGGCCGCTCGCGCTGGCGCTGCGCTCAAGGGGGGACCGGGCTTCTTGCGCGGAGGAGCGGCTCGGCACCCGGGGCGGGCGGGCTCCCTGCTACTGGCCCAGGCGGGCGGTGCCGACGCTGGCCTCCAGCGTCGTGGAGCCCGCGCGCCACGGACGGGCCTGCTCGCGCGTCCAGCGGCCCACCCGGGCGACGATGTAGCAGGCCACCAGCAGCACCACGGACACGCCCAGCGCCGCCGCCATGCCCAGCCGGGGACCGATGCGCTGCGCGAGGCCTCCGATGTTCGCCCAGCCGTACACCACCGGCAGGTGCAGCACGTAGATCCACAGCGACAGCCGGCCCAGCGGCGCCAGCAGGCCGCTCAGCCGCTGCGGCAGCAGGTTCACCCCGCCCAGCACCAGCAGGCCCTCCGCCACGCGGTACAGCACCACCGTGGGGCTGGTGGGCGTCCACTCCACGGGCACCCAGCGGGTGAGCGCCAGCAGCGCTCCGCCCAGCGCGAGCAGCGCGAAGCCCTGCGGCGGGCCCGGCTTCAGGAGGTGCAGCCCATGCGCGGCGAACGCGCCCGCGAAGAAGTAGCCCGCCCAGGGGAAGAACGAGAAGCGGCTGCCCTCCCCGCTGCCGATGAGCTGCTGCAACGGCACCGGCAGGTGCGCGCCCGCCTGCCACATCCAGGCGCTCGCCAGGGGGATGCCGACCGCCAGCGCACCCAGGAGCAGCCCTCGCGCGCCCAGGTGCGGCGTGAGCACCAGCGCCGTCGCGCCCACGAGCAGCGCCGCGCCGATGCACTGGAGCGCGTCGAACTGGAACACCTTGCGCAGCATGGCGTCGGAGAAGCCCAGCTCGCGCACCGTGCCCCAGCCGGGCCAGTGCAGGAGGTAGCCCAGGAAGAGCAGCAGCAGCGCCCGGCGGAACCGGCGGCCAAAGGAGTCCTTCGCGGCGCCGGGCTTCGTGCCCAGCGCCATCACCACCGCCCAGCCGCTCACCAGCAGGAACAGCGGCGCGGTGATGCCCCGGACCTTCCAGTACTCCTGGACCCACGGGTGGTCCTTGAGCGCGGGCGCCAGCAGCGCGTCCAGCGTGTGACCCATCACCATGGCGAGCACGGCCAGTCCGCGCGCTCCATCAAGCGCGGGGTGACGGGTCTGCCGGAAGTTGAGCGGGGGACCGAAGCCTTTCAAAACGAACCGAGCATAAGCCCACCTTCGGGCCTCGTCTCCAAAACGTACCAACCGTGGGGGTCGGCAGGCACGGGAATGACCTGGATTTCACTCCCAGCCCAGGTTCCGTCCCGTGCACCGGATGCTACAGGATGGATGCATGTCCGCCCGTCCCCCGCTCGCCGCCCTGCTGTTGCTCGCCGCCCCGGTCTCCGCCCGCGCGGCGTCGGGCGACGACTGGTTCGGCAGGGACAAGCCCCGACACTTCGCCGCGTGCGTGGCCACGACGGGCGTGGGCTACGGCGCGGGCGCCGTCCTCTTCGATTCGCCGGGCGCGCGGGCGCTCAGCGGCGTGGGACTGGGACTGGGCGTGGGACTGGGCAAGGAGGTGTACGACCGGGCCCGTGGCAGCGTCTTCTCCGTGAAGGACCTGGCGTGGGACACCGCCGGCACCGCCACGGGGCTACTGGCCGCGTTCCTCGTGGACCGGTTCATCACCGAGGTGCTCCTGCCCCCGCCCCGGAGCGTCGCCACCGGGCGCGTCCGGACGGGCGCGGCGCTCCACGAACTTCAGCAGCAGGTCGCGCTGAAGCAGGGGCTCCACCAGCAGCAGGCGGCCTTCGGGATCCCCGGTGTCGGAGACGAGCACGGTGACCTGTCGGCGCGGGCACTGGTTCATGCAGCCGGTGGGCGTGACGCGCACCTGACCGGCGAGGCCCCGCTCGGCCAGCGCTCCCTGGAGCCAGCGCGGCAGGTCCTGTCCTCCGCTCCGGGCGCTCTTCGCCAGGCACTTGCGGCAGACGAGGACGTCCACCTCCCGCCCCTTGTCGCCCGTGTCGTCGTCCCGCATCCGTCGTCCTCCGGGGCGCCCCGCTTCCAGGCGGATGCGCCGCTGCTTGAGCCCGGCACGCCGCCGGGACCTTGAAGAAGAGGTAGCGGTGTGGGGTTTGTTCCGCAGGGCCCCCGGAGTCCGCCGGGCCGCTGTCCGGGCGGGCGGTGCGCGACTGATGGAAGGGGAAAGCCTGGGGGAGGGGTGCGGCGTTCCGTCGCGGGGCCGAACAGCCGGGGCGCTGGTACGGTGCGCCCCGCGCCTTGTCGTTCACGGGAGGCTCCGCACATGCCGCGAAATCGACTGCTGCTCGGGTTCACCCTGTCGTTGCTGGGCGTGGGCGCGCTCTCTGGTTGTGAGCGCTCGTCCAGCGCGCCTCCGGAGGCGAAGCCGCCCGCGCCCGCTCCGGTGGTGGAGCAGGCCCCGAAGCCCGCCGCGCCGGACGCCGCGGCGGTGGCGAAGCTGGCGTCGCACTTCTTCCAGGCCCCGCGCAACCAGGCGCCGCTGCCCCAGGACACCGCGGCGCAGGTGGCCCTGGGGCGCATGCTCTTCCACGAGCCCCGGCTGTCGAAGAACCACGACGTGTCCTGCAACAGCTGCCACGGCCTGGACACCTTCGGCGTGGACAACAAGGCGCTGTCGGAGGGGCACAAGAAGCAGAAGGGCAGCCGCAACTCGCCCACCGTCTACAACGCGGCCCACCACGTCGCGCAGTTCTGGGACGGCCGCGCGGCCACGCTGGAGGCCCAGGCGGAGGGGCCGATGATGAACCCGGTGGAGATGGCCATGCCGGACGCGAAGCGCGTCGAGGCCACGCTGTCCTCCATGCCCGAGTACACCGCCCTCTTCCGCGCCGCCTTCCCCAAGAGCGGCAAGCCCGTCTCGCTGGCGAACACCGCCCGGGCGCTGGCCGCCTTCGAGCGCACGCTCACCACGCCGTCGCGCTTCGACCGCTTCCTCGCGGGGGAGCACGCGGCCCTGAGCGCGCAGGAGCAGCGCGGCCTGGAGGCCTTCGTCACCACCGGCTGCACCACGTGCCACAACGGCCCGGCGGTGGGCGGCGCGTCGTTCCAGAAGCTGGGGCTGGTGGAGGCGTACCCGGCCCTCACCGACGCGGGCCGCTTCGACGCGACGAAGAACGAGGACGACCGGGGCTACTTCCGCGTGCCCACCCTGCGCAACGTGGAGATGACCGCGCCCTACCTGCACGACGGCAGCGTGAAGGACCTGCCCACCATGGTGCGCCTGATGGGCCGCTACCAGCTGGGGCGCACGCTGAAGGACGGCGAGGTGGCCGACTTGGTGGCCTTCCTCAAGAGCCTCACCGGCGAGCTGCCCCCCGCCGAGCGCATCGCCGCGCCGCCCCTGCCCCCGAGCACGAGGCGCACCCCCAAGCCGGACCCGTCGTAGCCTTCGGAAACATCGCGCCCCGCCCGGCGGGTGCTAAACCCTCGCGCCCATGACCTTCTTCTTCCATCTCCACTCGGGTCTTCGCTACCTGGTGCTGTTGTCCGGTGTCATCGCGCTCGCGTTCTTCGCGTTCGCGGTCGCCACGAAGCGCCCGTTCGACAAGGTGGGGCGCATCCTCGGCGCGTCCTACTCCGGCTTCCTGCAACTCCAGGTGCTGGTGGGCATTGGCGTGCTGGTGACGCGCGGGTACTACCCGGCGCTCATCGGGCACATCGTGATGATGATCCTCGCGGTGGGCGCCATCCAGGGCCCCCTGTCCGCGAACCGCCGGCGCACGCCGCCCGGCTACGTGCTGCCGCTGGTGGGCACGCTGGTGTCGCTGGCGCTCGTGGTGGGCGGCGTCCTGGCCATCCGCCCGGGCCTGTTCGTCTCCACCGCGTTCTGAGCGCGTGTGCGGCGAAGCGGCCGGGAGGTCCAGCCGCCTCGCCAGGGCCGCTCGCTAGCGACGGGCGCGGCGGCGCAGGGCCAGGGGCGTGAGCAGCGCGAGGAGCGCGGGCAGCAGGCCCGGGCTCGCGCTGCACCCGCTGTCCTCGTCGTCGTCCGGGGCCTCAGGCTCCGGGCCCGAGCCCGCGTCCGGAGGCAGCCCCGTGCCCGCGTCCGCGCCGGTGCCCGCGTCCACGCTGGTGCCCGCGTCCGTGGCTCCTCCGGTGCCCGCGTCCGTGCCGCCGCCCGTGCTCGCGGGGCAGTCTCCCAGCGAGTGCTCCAGGGCGCCCAGCGTGGCCGAGGCGGGGCGGGGGCGAGCGCAGAAGTCCTCCGGCGCCAGCGTGCTCCGCGGGGCCGCGCCGATGAGCGATGACACATCGCCCTTGAGCGTCAGGTCTCCCTTGAGCGGCGCCACGTACCAGGACGCGAAGGTGCTGGTGTCCACGTTCGAGCGGTTCGCGCCCTGCGTGCCGGTGGCGCTGTCGCGGTTGTGGATGACGCCGGTCAGCACGTTGCCCGTGGCCTCTCCGGTGGACGCGGCGTAGCGGTAGTCCACGCCCGCCGTGCCGATGAACGTGTTGAACAGCACGCGCGTGTTCGCGGCCTTGTTCAGGTACACCGCGACGTCCGAGCAGTTGGCCACGATGTTGTTGCGGATGACGCCGTCCGAGTGCTCCGGCGAGCACGGCACGGTGGGGTCGAAGGCCGGCGCGCAGTACTCGTTCCCGGTCCCGCCTCCGCCAAACGACAGGCCGATGCGCGTGTCCCCCGCGGGCTGGTCCTTCACGCACAGGACGCGGTTGCGCTCGAAGAGGCCCCGCTTGCCGCCGCTCTTCATGAAGGCGCCGTAGGAGATGCCGCCCTGCTTGGCGAAGTCGTGCAGCGCGTTGTCGCGGACCACCCAGTCGTCGCCCGTGTCGATGTTCAGCTTGGTGACGGGCGTGGAGGTCGCGCGCGCGTGCGTGTCGTAGATTTCGTTGCCCTCGATGAGGCCCCGGTGCGGCATCTCCCAGACGCCGCTGGCGTTCTTCGACGCGTTCACCTTGAGCTGCGCGTTGAAGTCGCGCACGCGGCTGTTGCGCAGGACGAAGTTCTCCGCGTGGCCGGTGACGTGGAAGGCGTGCTCGCAGGCCTCGTCGCTGGAGCAGATGCCCTCCACCGTGAGCCCGTCGAAGGTCCAGTATCGGCCGGACACCTTGAAGCCCTCCTGCGCGTTGAAGCGCACGACGGCCGCGTGGCGGTTCTTCGCGCGCACCGTGATGGGCTGGGCCTGGGTGCCCTCCGCCGCGCAGCTCAGGTTCGCGTTCACGGTGTACGTGCCGTCCTCCAGGACGAGCTCGTCCCCGGCCTTCGCGGACGCGAGCGCGCTCTGGAGGTCCGCCACGGTGGAGATGCTCTTCACGGCCGCGCCGCCCGTCAGGGGCAGGAGGAGCAGGGCGAGGGAAACGGTTCGCAAGGGGAGACTCCCGGATGAGGAGGTGGGGGCTCGCGACGCTAGCGGATCCCCGCCCGGTGCAGGCAGCCTGGCGTGCGCAGGGATTCCGGGCACTAGAGGCTGGGCGTTCGCGTGAGCACCTGTCGTCGCATGGCTCGCCAGACCCAGGACTCGTGGTGGGGACGCTCCAGGCTCGGGGTGCCAGCGCTGGCCGGAGGGCTGCTCATGGCCCCGGGCGCGTTCGCGCTGCCCGAGCGGGGACAGCCCCTGCCGGCCTTCTCCGCGCGCGACCTGACGTCAGGCCCTCACCAGAGCCATGAGCTGAAGGGGTGCCCCACGCTGATGGTCATCATCACGGACAAGGACGCGGGCGACCGCATGCGCGGCTGGTTCGACGCGGCGGACCAGCACCTCGCGGACTCGGTGCACCGCCAGTCGCTCATCACCCTCAAGCTGCCGTTCTTCGTCAGCGAGGGCACCGTGCGGGGCAAGGCGAAGAACCAGGTGCCCCGGGCCTACTGGCGGGACACCTGGCTGGACAAGAACGGCGGCATGGCCCAGGCGCTGGACCTCGCCCCCAGCGACACCCCCTACGTCCTGGCGCTGGACGCGGAAGGACGGGTGGTGGCCAGCGTCCACGCGGACGTGGACTCGCCGGAGGCGCGGACCATCTGGTCCGCGCTCCGCCGGTGACACCGGAGGGCTAGTAGCGCCCGCCGCTGTCGAGGATGGCCTGGAGCTTCTCCTTGTCGTTGGAGAAGGGGAAGGCCTGGTACAGCTGGTAGCCGTTCTGCGGATCCAGCAGCGTGGGCCGCATCAGGCGCACCACCTCCAGCTTGTCATTGGAGAAGGAGAACTGCCCCAGCACCGTCAGGACGTGAGCCACGAGGAAGTTCTCGTTCGGCGCCACCTGCGACAGGATGCGCAGCTTCTCGCGCGGGAAGGACTCGCGCACCATCGCCTGGGTGATGTTGCGGAACTGCGTGTCCGAGATGGGCCGCACCACCGGCGGCGGGGGCGGCATCGGCTGCGGGACCGGGATGCCCGCGCCGTACGGCGCGGCGTCGGCCACGTACTTGCCCAGCTTGTCCAGCTCCTCCATGGCGACGCGGATGCTCTCGCGGCCCTTGGCGTCCTTCGTGCGGGACATCGCGTCGCGCAGCGCGCTCTCCAGCCGGTCGATGCGGCGCTCCACCTGGTCGCGGTCGATGACGGCCTGGTCGCGCCCCGGCGGCGGGTGCGGGAGCGGCTGGGGCATCGGGCGGGGCGGCGTGCCGTGGCCCGGGGGCGGGGCGCGGCTGAACTCCGCGGCGCTGTTGACATTGACGGATTCCCCGGCGCGCGGTGCCGTCTGGGCCAGCGAGGCGGCGGAGGAGAGCAGGACGACGGCGAGGGTCAGGGCCTTCATGGTGTGCATCCTTGGAGGTGTTCGTGCTTCGTCCCATCTGACGGGACGAGGCGCCGCCCATTCAAGCCCCCCGCGATGCACGCCGCCAGAAGGCCCCGGGCGGCCATGCGCCGCGAGGCGTCAGGGCGTCGCGCCACGCTTGGAGACGACCTGGCCGTCGGCGCCGATCTCGTAGACGAGCGGCACGCCCGTGGCGAGCTCCAGGCCCACCACGGTCTCGCCGGACAGCTTGTCCAGGCGCATCACCAGCGAGCGGTTGGAGTTGCCGTGCGCCACGACGAGCACGTTCTTGCCCTGGCGCAGGTCGCCCGCGATGGCGCGGTCGAAGAAGGGCAGCACGCGCTTCGCGGTCATCTCCAGGGACTCGCCGTTGGGGGGCGGCACGTCATAGGAGCGGCGCCAGATGTGGACCTGCTTCTCGCCGAACTCCCTGGCGGCGTCCGCCTTGTTGAGGCCCTGCAGGTCGCCGTAGTGGCGCTCGTTGAGGGCCGCGTCGCGGATGACGGGCGGGCGCTGGCCCAGCGTGTCCAGCAGGATGGCGAGCGTCTCTTGCGCGCGGCTGAGGGCGGAGGTGTAGGCGACGTCGAACTTCAGGCCCTGGAGGGCCTCGGCGGCCTTGCGGGCTTCGGCGCGGCCCTGCTCGGTGAGGGGCACGTCCACGAAGCCGGTGAAGCGGTTCTCGTGGTTCCACAGGGACTGACCATGACGGACGAGGGCGAGGATGGGCATGGCCCTCCTGCTAGCCCAACCAGGGGCAGGGGGAAAAGAGGCAAGCCCCGTCCACCCGCCCGGCCCGTCGTCTTGCGGCCACGCGCCGCGAGCGTCACCCGGCGGCCTGGGCCTCCGACTGGAGGCGCTCGCAGACGGCCGCCACCGCGCTCAGCGTGTTGAACAGGTCCACCATGCCCACCTGCAGGCCCAGGTCGTCCTCGATGCGGTTGGCCAGCAGGGTGGCCAGGAGCGAGTTGCCCCCCACCTCCAGGAAGTGGTCCTCCGGCCGCACCGAGTCCACGCCCAGCAGCTCCTGCCAGTACCCGGCCAGCCGCGCCTCCATGGGCGAGGGGCCTGCGCTCGGTGTGCTCATGGTGCGGTTCCTCCGGGTGGGGCGCTGGAATGGCTGTAAATTGAGAAAAAATAGAACTACCGCGTCAAGAAGGACCGCGCCAGGACAGGAAGGGGGCCTCGCCCTGCCCCGGGGGCCGGGCTTCCCTGGCGGGCTCGGGAGTCATGGAGCCCGCGAGCGGGGCCTGAGCGGCCGCCGGGGACTTCGGCGCCTCCCGCCCGCTCAGGCGGGCTTCAACCGCTCCCGCAGCAGGTACTTGCGCACCTTGCCGGTGGCCGTCTTGGGCATCTCGTCGATGAGCTCCAGCCGGTCCGGCCAGTACTGGTTGGACATGCCCTGCTGCTTGAGGTGGTCGCGCAGCTCGTTGAGCGTGGGCGGGGCCTCGCCCTCGCGAACCACGACGACGGCGCACACCCGCTCGCCGCCGATCTTGTCGTCCGAGTGCGCGACGACGGCGACCTCCTTCACCTTCGGGTGTGAGTAGAGCGTGGACTCCACCTCCACCACGGGGATCTTGTACCCGTACCGGAAGATGACGTCCTTCAGCCGCCCCACGATGCGGATGCCGCCCCGCCCGTCGTCGCGCGCCAGGTCGCCCGTGTCGAACCAGCCCTCCGCGTCCACCGCCGCGGCGTACACGTCGTCGCGCTTGAAGTAGGTGAGGCACTGGCTGGCGCCGCGCACCAGCAGCCGCCCCGTCCCGTCCGGATACGGCGTGCCGTCCTCCGCGAGCGCGGGGACGATCTTCGTCTCCATCCACGCCACCGCCCGCCCGTCACTCTGGCTGGGCCAGTCCGGCGGATCCTCGTGCCGGGTGATGGTGACCGCGCCGTTCTCCGTCATGCCCCACAGCGTGTGCAGCCGCACGCCGAACACCTCGCGCACCGCCGCGATGAGGTGCGGCGGCACCGGGATGGAGCCCGTGGCCAGCTGCCGGAGCGAGGAGGTGTCGCGCTGGCGCTTGCGCTGCAACGCGATGAGGTTCATCAGGTACGTGGGGATGCCGTAGGTGAACGTGACACGGTGCTCCTCGAAGAGCTTGAGCGTCAGCTCCGGGTCGCCCACGTCCATGTAGACGGCCGTGGCCCCCAGCAGGATGGGCATCAGGTACGAATACGTGAACCCCGTGGACGCCGTCAGCAGCGACGGCAGCGCCACCACGTCCGTCCCGTCGATGCCCAGCGTGTCGCAGAGCGCGCGCGTGATGCCGTAGTTCGTGTTGTGGGAGTGCACCACGCCCTTGGGCTCCCCCGTGGTGCCGGACGTGTAGAGGATGTTGCACACGTCATCCGCGGCCGCGGGCGCCACGCCCTCCAGTGACGCCTCCCGCTCCCACTCGCGCTCGATGAAGTGGCGCTCGAAGTCCCGCTCGCCCGCCTGGAGGTCGCTGTTGTCGCCCAGCAGCACGCGGTGGCGCAGCGACGGCAGCACCGCCGCGATGTCGCGCGCCATGTCCCGGTGCGAGTGCCCCGTCCACGACGTGGGCCCCACGTACACGGACGCCTCCGTGCGCCCCAGGATGAACTCCACCTCGCGCCGCCGGTAGTCCGGCGGAATGGGCGCGATGACCGCCCCCAGCCGCGCGCACGCCAGCGCCAGCGCCGTGAAGTGCCACCCGTTGGGCAGCTGCACCGCGACGATGTCCTCGCGCCCCACGCCCAGGTCGCGCAGGCCCAGCGCGAACCGTTCCATGTAGCGCGCCAGCTCCGCGTAGCTCAGCCGCGTGATGTCCTTGGAGAAGTACCGCGCGGCGATGATCGCGGGCTTGTCCGGGTGCGCCTGGACGCAGCGACGCAGATCGTCAACCACCGTGGTGTCACGCCACCAACCCCTTCGCCGGTACTCGGACCCCTTCTCCACTGCCGCTGCGTGATGGAAACGCTGCCCCATGCGAAGGTCTCCTCCGAGCGGGCGATGCCAGGGAATGCCGGGCGCGCCGCGCCTGTAACACCGCGAGATTGCCGGGTAAGACGGTTTTTTCTCGTAGGTCTATATCTTAAGAAAATCCGCGTTGACGCCGCATGATGCGATTTCCTAGGGTGTCTCACAACAGCCGGATTCCTTGGCTGTGACAGCGACGCTACGGGCATGACTTTCTCGGCGAACTCAACGACCCCCGGGCTGTCGCGCGAGGCGCGGGCGCCAGATGAACCCACGGGCTCCCGCGGTCTGGTGGCGCCTGCCCGTGTGGGGGAGGCGCCCGCGGACGCGGGGCTGGCGCTCCTGCCGGGCCGGGCGAGGCGGATCCGCCGGACCATCGTGCGGCTGGCGGCGACGCCGTCCGGCTGTCACCTGGGCGGCTCGCTGTCGATGGTGGAGATCCTGGTGGCGCTGCTGGGCCGGGTGATGCGCGTGGATCCGCGCGCGCCGAAGGCGCCCGAGCGCGACCACCTCATCCTGTCCAAGGGGCACGCGGCGGCGGGGCTCTACGCGGCGCTGGCGGAGTTCGGCTTCGTGGACGTGGAGACGCTGGTGCGCGAGTACAACGCGGACGGCAGCATCTTCACCGGACACGTGAACGCGGCGGTGCCGGGCGTGGAGTTCGCCACCGGCAGCCTGGGCCACGGGCTGGGGCTGGGCGTGGGGCTGACGCTGTCCCACGCGCTGCGCGGCGAGCCCCACCGCACCTTCGTCGTCTGCGGCGACGGGGAGATGGGCGAGGGCTCCAACTGGGAGGCGCTCCAGGTGGCGTCGCACCGCCAGCTCACGGGCCTGACGCTGATCATCGACCGCAACGGCGGGCAGAACGACGGGCCCACCGAAGCCATCCTGTCGCAGGAGGCGCTGGTGCGGCGGCTGGACGCGTTCGGCTTCCAGTCGCTGGAGGTGGACGGGCACGACCTGCCCGCGCTCGTCGCCGCGCTGGAGGCGCCCGTGGCGGGTGGCCGTCCCCGCGCCATCGTCGCCCGGACGCGCAAGGGCGCGGGCGTGCCGATGCTCAAGGGCAGGGGGCCGCACTACGCGGTGTTCTCGCCGGAGCACCTGCGCCGGGCGCTCGCGTCGCTGGGGGAGGACGCTTGGTGAGCGCGTCGCTCGCCATGGCGGTGGACCTGGCGCAGGCGCCGGAGGCGTGGCTCGCCGCGCACCCGGCGCTGTCCAGCCGGCTGGTGTTCCGGCACGCGGCGGCGCGGTTCGCGGAGGAGGACGCGCGCGTCGTCTTCCTGGAGGCGGACCTGGGCGGCGGGGGCGATCCGTTCGAGGCGCGCCACCCCCAGCGCTACTTCAACCTGGGCATCTGCGAGGCCACCATGCTGGACGTGGCGTGTGGCCTGGCGCACGGCGGGCACACCGTCATCGCGCACAGCTTCGCGGCGTTCGGCGTGATGCGCGCGTGCGAGCAGGTGCGGCTGAACCTGGCCTATGCGCGCGCCAACGTGAAGCTGGTGTGCGACTACGGCGGCGTGTCCGGTGCCTTCTTCGGCCCCACGCACCACGCCATCGAGGACCTGGCCGTGCTGCGCGCCATGCCCAACCTCACCGTGGTGTCGCCCGCGGACGGCCTGGAGACGGTGCAGGCCACGCGCGCCATGCTCCAGCACGACGGGCCGGTGTACCTGCGGCTGGGCCGCAACCGCGTCACCCGGCTGGACGTGCCGCGCCCGCCCTTCGAGCTGGGCCGCGCCGCGCTCCTGCGCGAGGGCGACGACGTGGGCTTGCTGGCGCACGGCGAGGTGGGCGTGTCCGTGGCGCTGGACGCCGCGAGGCTGCTGGAGGCACGGGGCGTCTCCGCGCGCGTGCTCAACGTGCACACGCTCAAGCCGCTGGACGAGGAGGCGGTGCGCGAGACGGCTTCGCGCACGCGGCTCCTGGTGACGGTGGAGGAGCACAACGTATTGGGCGGGCTGGGCAGCGCGGTGAGCGAGACGGTGTGCACGCTGGACCTCCAGCGGCGCGTGCTGCGCGTGGGCCTGCAGGACCGGTACGACTCGCGCGCCGGCTCGCACGAGGCGCTGCTCAGGGGACATGGGCTGGAGGGCGGGCAGGTGGCCGAGCGCGTCCTGGGCGCGCTCCCAAGGCCCCCCGTGTTCGCCGTGGAATCCACAACGAGGAGGGACTGACATGCAGGTCCAGAACCCGAACCCGATGACGCAGTCCGTGCCGGCGGAGCAGTGCCCGCTGTGCGCGCAGCCGGTGCCGGGCGGCAACCGGATGGTGGGCGAGGTCCTCTCCTGTGACGGCTGTTCCGCCGAGCTGGAGGTGGTGGGCCTCAACCCGCTGCGGCTCGAGGAGGCACCCGAGGTCGAGGAAGACTGGGGGGAGTAGCCCCGCGCCATGCGCAAGGTCGACCTCGTCTATACGCGCGTGCGCACCGAGGAGAAGCTCCTCCTCGAGGCGCTGCGCAGGCGCGACTGCGCCGTCAACCTGGTGCAGGACTCCGGGATGGTGCTGTCCATGGACCGGCAGCGCGTCACCGGGGCCGACACCGTGTTGATGCGCAGCATGTCCTTCACGCGCGCGCGCTACCTGGCCACGTTCCTGGAGATGAAGGGGCTGCGCGTGCTCAACAGCGCGCGGACCATCTCCCTGTGCGGGGACAAGGCGCTCACCAGCGCCGCGCTGGCCGCGAAGGGCGTGCCCATGCCGTGGACGCTCGTGGCCTTCGACGAGGACGCGTGCCTGGAGGCGATCGAGAAGAAGGGCTACCCGGTGGTGACCAAGCCCGTCCTGGGCAGCTGGGGCCGGATGGTGGCCCGGCTGGACTCGCGCACCGCGGCGGAAGGGGTGCTGTCCACGCGCTTCGGCACGGGCGGCGCGCAGGACCACGTGGCGCTGGTGCAGGAGTACGTGGACAAGCCGGGCTATGATTTGCGCGTCTACGTCATCGGCCGGGCGGTGGGCGGCTTGAGGCGGCGCTCCGAGCACTGGGTCACCAACACCGCGCGCGGCGCCGTGCCGGAGCGCTACGAGGTGCCGGTGGTGCACGCGAAGCTGGCGGAGGCCGCGGCCGAGGCGGTGGGTGGGGACATGGTGGCGGTGGACCTGCTGGAGACGCGCGGCGGCGACATCTACGTCAACGAGGTCAACCACTGCGTGGAGTTCGCGCGCAGCCTCGACGCGACGGGCGTCCCGCTGCCGGACCTCATCGCGGAGTACGTCGTGTCCGGCGCGGGCGGCGGCGCGGGGGCCCGGAGATGAGCGTGCGCGTGGCGGTGCTGGGGGCCGCGGGCTACACCGGTGGCGAGGTGCTGCGCCTGCTCCTCGCGCACCCGGCCGTGGAGGTGGTGCAGGCCACGTCCGGCCAGTTCGCCGGCAAGCGCCTGGACTTCCCGCACCCGCACCTGCGCGGAGTGGGGGCGCTGCGCTACACGCCGCACGACGCGCTGGAGCCCTGCGACGTGCTGGTGAGCTGCCTGCCGCAGGGCGAGCTGCTCCAGCGCTGGCCGAAGGTGTCCCGGCTGGCGGAGCGGGTGGTGGACCTGAGCGCGGACTTCCGCCTGGACGCCGCGGGGCACGCGCGCTGGTACGGCAAGCACCCGCGTCCGGACGACGTGCCCGCCTTCGTCTACGGGCTGCCGGAGTGGATGGGCGACGCGCTGACGAACGCGCGCCACGTGGCGATCCCCGGCTGCATGGCGCACGCGGGCCTGCTGGCGCTGCTGCCGCTGCTGCACGCGGGGCTCGCGCGTCCGGAGGTGCTGGTGGTGGACGCGAAGACGGGCTCGTCCGGGGGAGGCTCCACGCCGGACCGCGCGTCGCATCACCCGGAGCGCGCGAACGCGCTGCGCTGCTACAAGCCGGTGGGCCACCGGCACACGGGGGAGCTGGAGGGCGTGGTGGCGCGCGTCACCGGACAGCAGCCCACCATCCACTTCAGCGCCACGGCGGTGCCGGGCGTGCGCGGCATCCTGGCGACGGTGCACGCCTTCGCGGCGCGGCCGGTGGAGGAGGCGGAGGTGGTGCGCGCCATCGCCACGCGCTACCGCGAGAGGCCCTTCGTGCGGCTCTTGCGGCCCAGCGCGTCCCTGTCGCCGTTCCCGGAGCCCGGGCCGCTCCTGGGCACGAACCACTGTGACATGTCGGTGGACGTGGACGCGGAGCGGGGCCGCATCGTGGTGAACGCGGCCATCGACAACCTGGTGAAGGGCGCCGCCGGTACGGCGGTGCATGCGCTGAACCTGATGCTGGGCCGCCCGGAGACGGAGGGGCTGGGCTTCCGGGGCCTGCATCCGCTCTAGACCGCGGTCCGACCCGCGCTTTTTGACTCCCGAGGAGCCTCACGCCATGAGCAGCCCGAGCACGAAATCGAAGGCGGACGCGTCGCTGTCCCCGGGCGCGGCGTTCGCGGCCGCGGTCCGGCAGCACGGCACGCAGGCGCACGTGGACTACGACACGTCCATCGTGGATGCGTTCCCTGGCTTCAAGCGCCGTCCGCGCATCGCGGTGCGCGGCATGTTCAAGACGGCCAGGGCGGAGCGCGACCCGGTGCCCTTCTGGTACGAGACGCACCCCCAGACGAAGCCCACCGGGCCGGTGCAGGACCTGGAGCTGCGGCCGGAGGCGGGGTTCGAGTTCCACCAGGACACGCAGGCGCTCAAGCCCACGCGCGCGTGGATCCAGGTGCCGCGCAACCTGCTGGAGGACACGCAGGCGCTGGCGCAGTTCATCGACTTCCGGCTGCTGGTGCGGCTGAACACGGCGGAGAACCAGGCGCTGTGCATGGGCAAGGGCGGGGACGGCGTGCGGGGCCTCTTGCACACGCCGGGCATCGTGCGGCTGCCGGCGAAGAAGAACGCGGTGGCCTCGCTGCTCAACGCCTGCGCGCAGGTGGAGCAGATGGGCGGGTCCGCGGACGGCATCGTCATCAACTCGCTGGACTTCTACGAGCACCTGGTAGGCCAGCAGTCCCTGCTGTCGGACCTGGCGGCCATGGGCATCCGCCTGTGCCGCACGCGGATGGTGAACCCGGGCACCATCATCGTGGGGGACTTCACCGCGGCGGCGACGCTGTATGACAGCCAGCGCTCGGTCATCCGGTTCGCGGAGCCGCCTCCGGGCATCTTCCCGCGCGAGGGCCTGGCGGCCTACGGCGAGGTCTACACGACGCTCGCGGTGCACCTGCCCACCCACTTCTTCGTGGCGTCGCTGACCTGATGGCCCCGGCGAGCGCGAAGGGCGAGGGCGCGTCGCTCACGGTCCTCTACATCACCGGCTGGTGCCGCAGCGGCAGCACCATCCTGGGCAACGTCCTCAACGAGGTGCCGGGCTTCTTCCACGTGGGGGAGCTGAGCTTCCTGTGGAGGAACGCGTACGGGAACGGCTCCAACACGCTGTGTGGCTGCGGGCAGCAGTTGCTGGAGTGCGGCATCTGGAACACGGTGCTGACCGGCGATGTGCCGGCGGGCCTGACGCCGCGAGCGCACGCGGACGCCGTGGTCCGCCGTCAGCGGGCCGCCGTGCGCACGCGGCACACGTTGCGGGTGCTGGACGAGGCGGGGGACTCGCAGGCGCTCCAGGCGCACGCGGACTTCCTCGCTCGCACGTACCGCGCCATCGCGCGGGCCACGGGGAGCACGGTGCTGGTGGACAGCGGGAAGTTCCCCTCCGAGGCGGCGCTGCTGCCGCGCGTGGAGGGGATCCGGCCGCTGTATCTGCACCTGGTGCGTGACCCTCGCGCGGTGACGCACTCGTGGACGAAGACGAAGCAGTACGTCGTCCCCATGTCCGCCGCGCGCAGCACGGCGTACTGGCTGGGGTTCAACGCGGCGTCCGAGGAGGTGACGCGGAGGTTCCCCGCTCAATCGCTCTTCCTGCGCTACGAGGACTTCATCGCCGCGCCGGACCGCGCCGTGGACGCGGTGCTGGACCTGGTGGGGGGGCCGCGCGCGCAGAACCCGGTGAAGGGCCGCACGGTGGTGCTGGGCAAGAACCACACCGTCACCGGCAACCCGGACCGCTTCCGCAGCGGGCCCACGCTGCTGCGTGGCGAGGACGACGCGTGGAAGGGAGAGCTGGCACCCGGAGCGAAGGCGCTCACCGTGGCGCTCGCGTGGCCCCTGATGGCGAGGTACGGGTACTTCAATGGCGCGAGGCGTGCGCCCGTCGGAGAGACCGCGCCGGGCACAGCGGGCGCGGGGACCCGTCGCTGAGCCTGCGGACATGAACTCCGTCCCGATGGCTGAGAATGCGAGAACGCGGCAGGGCCCCTGCCGGAGGCGCGCCGAGGAAACCTGTCGGACCGTCGGACAGGCTCAGAAACTCCGTGGCAGAGGGGCGCCGTGTCGCCAGGTCCGCAGATGCCTGTCGGACAGTTGGACAGGTCTTGAAGCACCGTGGCTGGGTGGAGTGCCAGTTCGTCCGAACTGCGGAAACCTGTCGGACGGTTGGACAGGTTTTCGAGAACCGGGGGCGGGGACACCATGAGCGATTCGCGGGAGAGGAGCGCTCCGGGGTGGCTGGGATGATGAAGGATGGCCGGGGCCGGTCGGACATGCCTGGGGCGTGCCGCGACACGTCATCCGTCGGCGGTGGGGCTGGCCAGGAATGGCGTGCCGGGTGGGCCTGCTGCGGTTCGCGGTTCGGAGGTCAGGCGGGCCCGGGCGGGAGCCCCTGCCTCGGCCCGTGAAGGCGCGGTGCGATGACGTGCGGTGGGCTCGGTCGGGCTCGGCCGTGCTCCAACTTCTGGAGGGATGCGGATGGAACTGGGACTCGCCAACAAGGTCGCGCTCGTCGCTGGTGGCTCCAGCGGGCTGGGACTCGCCGTCGCGGAGGAACTGGCGAAGGAGGGGGCTCATGTCGCCATCGGCGCTCGGGACTCGACCCGGCTGGCCCAGGCGGAGGCCCGGCTCAAGTCCGTGGCCCGGGGTGGCCGCGTGCTGACGACTCGCGTGGACGTGATGGACGACGCCGATGTGCGCCGCTGGGTGGAGGCCGTGGTGGCGAAGCTGGGCGCGCTGCACGTCGTCGTCACCAACAGCGGCGGCCCACCTGCCGGGCCGGCCTCCACCTTCGGCCTGGATGCGTACCGGAGCGCGGCCGACACGGTGCTCCTGCCTCCCATCTCGCTGGCGCTCGCGGCGCTCCCTCACCTGAAGGCGGCGGGATGGGGACGGCTGCTGTTCATCACCTCGGAGACGGTGAACCGTCCGGTGGCCCGCTTCGCCCTGTCCGGCTTCGCGCGCATGGGCATCGTGGGCTTCGCCGCCGCGCTGGTGCAGGAACTGGGCGATGCTGGCATCACCGTCAACGTGCTCGCGCCGGGCTACATGCGCACGCCCCCCGTGGAACA
Organism: Corallococcus sp. RDP092CA; assembly: GCF_041903675.1. Lineage (NCBI taxonomy): Bacteria > Pseudomonadati > Myxococcota > Myxococcia > Myxococcales > Myxococcaceae > Corallococcus > Corallococcus sp. RDP092CA. The sequence continues at coordinate 140,002 of NZ_JAYESI010000021.1, forward strand.
CAGCGCCAGTCGCTCGGGCGACATGGAGGCGGGCCTTCGTGCCATGGGCGCGCACATCCCGCTCAAGCGCGTGGGGCTCCCGGAGGAGCTCGCCGCCGCGGCGGTGTTCCTCGCCAGCGAGCGCGCGTCCTTCATCACCGGGACCGTGCAACTCGTGGACGGTGGCGCGAGCGTCATCGGATGAGCGCGAACGCCGCCCCGCCGTCCCGTTGCCCCGTCGTCGTCAAGATTGGCGGCGCGGCGGGCGTGGACCTGGAGAATGTCTGCTCGGACGTCGTGGCGCTCGTCCGCCAGGGTGAGCGCGTCGTCGTCGTCAACGGCGGCTCGGAGGCGGGTGAGCGGCTCCTGGGCTCGCTGGGCCTGGAGCGCCCGGAGGCGACCACCGCGAGCGGCAACGTCGTGCGCCTCACCTACGCCCCCACGCTGCGCGCGCTCACCATGGCGTGGGTGGGCGAGGTCAACAAGGCCGTGGTGCTCGCGCTGCTCGCGAAGGGCGTCACCGCCCTGGGCCTGTGCGGCGCGGACGGGCGCGTGCTCACCGCGCGCAGGCGGCCCCCCCTCAAGTTGCAGGGCCCCGATGGCCGGATGCGCATCGACCGCGAGCACCTGGCCGGGGAGGTCTCCTCGGTGAACGCGGCGCTCCTGGGCACGCTGCTGGAGGGCGGCTACGTGCCCGTCGTGTGTCCTCCCGCGGTGACGGAGGACGGGGTGCTCGTGAACGTGGACGCGGACCACGTGGCGTCGTCCATCGCGGCGGCGCTGGGCGCGAAGGCCCTGGTCATCCTCTCCAACGTGCCGGGGCTGCTCGCGGATCCGAAGGACCCCGCCACGCTGGTGCGCGCCAGCGACGACGTGGAGGGCTGCATGCCGCTCGCGGGCGGACGCATGCGCTACAAGCTGGAGGCCGTGCGCCGGGCGTTGCAACGCGGAGTCCCGACCGCCTACGTGAGCGCGTCTCGCGTCGCGCGGCCGGTGTTCTCCGCCCTGGAGGAGGCGGGCGGCACGAAGTTCACCCTGCGCGAGCAAGGCGGAGCGAATGCGGACGCGTGAACCCGGCGCCGGCTTGTTGCGCTGGATGGTGGAGCAGTACAGCCCCAGCCACCAGGAGGCGTCCTTCTCCCGTGCGCTGGTGGAGCGGCTGGGGGCTCGCGGCTGGCGGGCGCACACCGACGCCGTGGGCAACGCCGTCGCTCGCTATGGCGATGGGGACACCGTCATCGCGTTCCTCGGCCACATCGACACCGTGCCCGGCGTGGTGCCCGTGCGGCTGGAGGGACAGAGGCTCTACGGCAGGGGCGCGGTGGACGCCAAGGGCCCCCTGTGCGCGTTCATCGAGGCCGTGGAGCTGCTGGACGACGCCGAGCGCGCCGGCAAGCAGTTCCTCCTGCTGGGCTGCGTGGAGGAGGAGGTCGCCATCACGCGCGGCGCCCTGCACGTGCGCGACCAGTACGCCCCGGACTTCGTCATCAACGGCGAGCCCAGCGGCGCGCACGCGGTGACGCTCGGCTACAAGGGGCTGCTGCGCCTGGACCTGGAGCACCGCGCCAGCCGCCGCCACACCGCGAGCCGCGACTACCGCGCCGCCGCCGAGCACGTCGTCGACGCGTGGAGCGCGCTCAGGCGCCTGTGCGACGACTGGAACCGGGAGCGGCCGTCCCTCTTCGAGCAGAACCTGCCCTCCCTCAACGCCTTCCACACCGGCGCCACGGAGACGGAGGAGTGGGCCACGGCCGCGGTGAGCATCCGCACCGGCCCGTCCACGGACACCGACGCCCTGCTCGCGGCGCTCGCCACGGTGCCCACCGTGACGGTGCGCACCGTGGCGAAGAAGGACGCCGTGTCCACGAACGGCAACGACGCGCTCTCCCGCGTCTTCAAGCAGGCCATCCGCGAGCGCGGCGTGAAGCCCACGCTGCGCCTGAAGACGGGCACGTCCGACTGGAACACCGTGGCCTCCGCGTGGCGCGTGCCCACCGTGGCCTATGGCCCCGGCGACGCGGCCCTGGACCACACGCCGGACGAGCACATCGACCTGCCGGAGTACGAGGAGGGCGTCGCGGTGCTCGCCCGCGTGCTGGCGCTCCTGCCGGCGAAGGCGGCTCGCGGGGACGCGGCCTGACGCTCAGGTGCCCAGCGCGGCCAGGCCCCGCGCGCGCAGGGTCCGCATCCCCACCACGATGCCGAAGAAGAGCAGGGCGCTCCCGGCGGTGATGGGGCGCACGCCCAGGTGGTCCGACAGCGCGCCCTGGCCCCAGACGCCCAGGATGTAGCCCGCGTTCACCAGCAGGAGGAACAGGCTGCTCACGCGCGCCTGCAATTCCGGCGGCGTGCGCGCCTGGCACACCGTCTTCAGGCCGGTGAAGGCGACGAGGTACACGGCGCCCAGGAGGAACAGCGTCACCAGCGCCACCGGCAGCGTGGGGGACAGCCAGTAGGCCGCGGAGCACAGCCCCACGAGCAGCAGCGCCGCCTCCAGGAAGGCCCGCCGCCCCATCCGGGCGAGGAGGGGGCCGGAGCCGAACGCCGCGATGACCGCGCCCGTCCCCTGCGCGGTGAGCAGCAGGGACGTGGTGGTCGCGTCCCCGCCCAGCACCTTCAGGGCGAACACCGGCACCAGGCCCACGAAGGGCGAGATGAGCAGCCCCAGCAGCGCCCCGGAGCCCAGCGCGAGCGCGATGCCCGGGTCCGTCCACGCCAGCCGCACGCCGCGCAGGATGCCGGCCCACAGCGCCTCCGTCCTCGGGGGCAGGGCGCGCTTCGCCCCGCGCATCCCCGCGAGCGCCAGCAGCACGGCCAGGAAGGACAGCGTGTTGACGAGGAGCGCCCCGGAGATGCCCACCTTCGTCAGGACGATGGCGGCCAGCATGGGACCGATGACGCGGCCCAGGTTGAACTGCGCCGAGTCCAGGCTGAGCGCGTTGTGCAGGTCCTCCGCGGGCACCACCGCCACGGTGAGCGCGGTGGCGCAGGGGATGACCAGCGTGCTGAAGGCGCCGTTGAGCAGCGAGAGGGCCGCCACCCACGGCACCGACAGGTTCCCCGTGCCGGCCAGCACCGTGAGCAGCGCGGCCAGCAGCGCCTGCATGCAGACGCACACGGCCATGAAGATGCGCCGGTCGAAGCGATCCGCGAGCGCGCCGCCCAGGGGCGCGAGCACCAGCGAGGGCAGGTACGTCAGCGCGGCGACGCCGCCCGTCCACGCCGCCTGGCCTGTCACCTCCGTGACGTAGACGCCCAGGGCGACGGACTCCATCCACGTGCCGATGTTGGACACGAGCGTGCCCAGCCAGAGGAGGGTGAAGTCGCGGTGAGACAGGGCCCGGACGGCGGCCGAACGTGAAAGCAGGGAGGTGGCCACGGAGGGGCTCTTTCTACAGCGCGTCCCTGATGCGTGCTCGGTGGGCGCACGCCTACACGGTGGTTGACTCCCTGCCTGCCTTTGAGAGACGGGGAAGGTCATGACGCGGCCCAAGGTTCTCGTGGTTCCCCGGGAGATTGCCGGCGAGCGGCTCGACCGGTTCCTGACGAAGCACGTCCCGGGCCTCACGCCGGAGCGCGCCCGGGCGCTGCTGGACGCGGGCCGGGTGCGCATCCGGGGCAAGAAGGCGCAGGCCACGCGCAAGCTGTGGGGCGGCGAGGAACTCACGCTGGAGACGCCGGAGCCCCGGCCGTCGCCGCATGCGTCAGGGGAGGGCCCGGCGCTGCCAGTGCTGTACGACGACGCGGCGCTCGTCATCGTGGCCAAGCCGCCGGGGCTGGTGGTGGAGCCGGAGGGAAGGGCGGCGTCGGTGGTGGGGCTGCTCGCGGCGCGGTGCCCTCCGTTCGACGTGGAGGGCGTGGCCCAGCCGGGCGTGGTGCACCGGCTGGACCGCGAGACGAGCGGATGTCTGGCCTTGGCCCGGACGGATGACGCGGCGGCGGCGCTCCTGAAGGCGTTCCAGGAGAAGCGCGTGGACAAGCGCTACCAGACGCTGGTGCTGGGCCGCCCGCCGGACACGGGGCGGCTGGAGGGGCCCTACGCGAGGGACCCGAAGGACCCTCGCCGCTTCACGACCCGCGTGCCCTCCGCCAGGCGCGCGGCGTTGACGTTCACGGTGCGCGAGCGGTTCCGCGAGGGCGCGCTGCTGGACATCGACCTGGACACGGGGCGCACGCATCAGATCCGCGTGCAGCTGTCGGAGGCCGGGTTTCCGGTGCTGGGCGACTCGCTCTACGGCACGGAGGAGGCGCGCGGGCACCCGGCGGCGCTCGCGGTGGGGCGCCAGGCCCTGCACGCGTGGCGGCTGGAGGTGTCGTCCTCCGCGACGGGGCGCGTCGTCCAGGTGGAGTCGTCGCCGCCGGAGGACTTCCTCCGGGCGCTCACGGTGCTGCGTGGAGGCACATGCTAGGGTTTGGGGAAGAGGGGAACATGCAATCGCGGATGAAGCGGTGGGGCGGTGTGGCGCTGGTGGCGGCGCTGTGGCTCGTGGGCTGTGGCGCCTCGACGAGCCCGGCGGCTCCCGGCGGCCTCGTCCCCCGAGGCGGACCCCGACCCCGCCGCGGAAGCGGGTGCGGCGCCTCGGGGACGTGGCCTCGCGCCGGGCGTGGCTAATCGCGGCGGAAGCCCGAGTCGTCTTCAGCCTCGGCCTCAGGTTCGGGCGGCTCCAGCCGGGCCTGCCGCTCACTGGCCTCCCAGGAGGCCTGGGCGTCACCGGCGTGGACGCGGGCGGCGGCATCGTCGTCCTGGTCCGCCGTCCAGGTGGTGTGGCCTCCCGCATAGCCCTCCAGGGGGCGGGCGCCGCGGCGTGACTCCACCTCCAGGTCCTTCTGCTCCTGCTCGCGCAGCCGCTTGCGCTCCTGCTCGCGCTCATGGTCGTGCTGCTGCTCCAGGATCCGATCCGCCATCTCGCACCACCTCCAGCCTCAAGGTGGGGCCGGCCGCGCGGGACGGCAGGGGGAGGCGTGCGTTCGTGCACGGCCGCACGGCTGGCGTGCGGTCGGCGGCACGGGCGCCCCACGGGGTACGCTCGGGGAGCCCGTGTGGGCCGGGCCGCCTGGAGGAGCACGGCGCATGGGGTCAGCCCGCGACCTGCAAGACACCGACTGGGACTGGCTCACGTAAGCTGCCCGGCATGCGCCAGCACTTCGAACGCCGGACCACCGACCGGCTGCTGCTCCGCGCGGTTCGCGAGAGCGACCTGGACGCGGTCTTCGCCCTCCATTCGGAGCCGGCGACGAACCGGTTCAGCCGCCGTGGCTACATGCAGACGCTGGAGGATGCGCGGCGGATCATGGGCCTCTGGCTGGAGGACTGGGCGCGCGAGGGCGTGGGCTACTGGCTGGTGGAGCGGCTGGAGGCGCCCGGCGTCGTCGTGGGCCTGGGCGGCCTGCGCCACAAGGAGCTGGAGGGCCAGCGCGTGCTCAACTTGGCCTACCGCTTCGCGCCCGAGACCTGGGGCTCCGGCTACGCGACGGAGGTGTCCCGCGTCGCGCTGGCGCTGGCGGCCCGGCACCTGCCGCGGGTGCCCCCGGTGGCCATCATCCACCCGGAGAACACCGCGTCCATCCGCGTCGCGGAGCGGCTCGGGATGCGCGTGGACCGCCACATCCTCGAGGACGGCATCCCGAACCGCGTGTATGTGGTTGGCTGAGCGCGCTCAGCGCGGCTCAAACGACGCGCAGACGCGCACGCCGCTGCGGACGTCGCGCGCGGTCGCGTCGCCGGGGGAGAGGTCGGCGCTCGCCGCGACGAAGGAGTCGTAGTACCAGGAGCCGCCCCTCAGCACGACGCTGCCGAACTCCGGCGTCACGGAGCGCGTGAGCTCGTAGGCGTTGCCCGCCATGTCCCGCAGGCCGAAGGGGCTCACCGACGCGGGGTGCGTCCCCACCGCGTCCGGCCCGAAGGCCAGCGGCCGCCGGTCATACGTCGCGTCGATGTTGGCGTCGTCCGGCTGGAGCTGGTCGCCGTGCGGATAGCGGCGGCCATCCGCGCCCCGGGCCGCGTACTCCCATTCATGCTGGCCGCACAGGCGCGCTCCCGGCAGCCGCTTCGTCCGGTGGAGCCAGTAGAAGTAGCCCTCCAGGTCCTGGGCGGAGACGCCGGACAGCGGCAGCCGCCTCCAGTCGACGCTCGCGTGCCGCGTGCGCTCCGCGTAGAGCAGGGGCTCACCTTCCTTCGCGGTGCGGAACTCCTCGCGGGAGCGGTGGAAGGTGAAGACCCAGCCCGTGCCCTGCCGCCACCGCAGCGTGAGGGCGCCCCCGTCGCCGAAGTGCGGCTGTTCGAGGATGCGCCTCGCGGGCGCGTCCGGCGGCAGGTCCTCCAGGTAGGCCAGCCAGTCGCCGAACGTCACCTCGTCGCGGCCCACCAGGAAGCCGCCGGTGAGGCAGGCGCGGTGCATGGGCGGGCTGAAGGTGAAGCGGCGCACCACCTCCGGCTCCGCGCTGCCCAGGAGGAAGCAGCCCGGCGGGACGTAGACGTACCCGTCGGGCACCTGCGTGGGCAGCGTGAGCCGCAGGGCCTCACGGGCGCCGTGCGTGAGGAACACCGGGACATCCACGGGCACGCGCCCCGGCTGCGTGACGTGGAGCAGGTAGGAGCCCTCCGGGAGGACGAAGCGAGAGGCCCCCGTGTCCGGGAGGGCTTCGCTCCGGAACGGGCCGTCGCTCCGGATGACGCGCGCGATGGCCACGTGGGCCCCCGGGGGCGTGCTCTCGAACGTCAGCTCCGCGGGCTCCCGGAGGCGCCGCAGGGAGGCCTCGCCCTCCTTCGCGGCGTCCACCTCCTGCTCCAGGCGCTGGAGCCACGCGTCGCGCTCGTGGCGCTGGTGGAAGGCCTCCGCGAGGAGGACGCGCTCGGACAGGACCTCCGCGATGAGCCGGCGCGTGTCGGGGTGGTGGCGGTCCCGGTCCAGGCCGCGCTCCAGGCTCCGGCTGGCGCGGGTGAAGGCCGCCTCCGCCTGGTCGCGCAGGGCGAGCGTCTCCGTCCAGCGCTCCTCCGCGGCGCCGCGCAGGCCCGTGGCGTCCGTCGCGGTCTCCGGGCCCAGCGAGGACGGCGCCCGCCCGTCGAACATCGCCAGGGACTCCGCGCGGCTCGTGAGCGCCCTCGCGGTCAGCGTGCGCCCGGAGGCCAGCGCCTCCCGCGCGGTGCCCAGCTCCGCGGCGATGATGCGCGAGTCCTCCAGGTACGCCTGGAGCTTCAGGCCGCCATAGGACGCGAGCACTGCGAGCGCGAGCACGAGCGCGGTGAGCCCCCGGCCCCAGCGCGCGCGGCGCACGGCGCGGTGGGACGCGCTCAGGAAGGCCTGCTCCCGGGTGCCCAGCGTGGCGGGGTCCAGGAGCCGCACCTCGTCCAGCTGGCGCTGCCCCCAGAGCGCTTCGCTGGCGCGGCGCAGCCGGTCCCACTCCGCGCTGGCCGCCTCCACGCGCTTGCGCAGCACGCGGTGCCCGATGTCGTCGTCCAGCCAGTCGCGCAGCGTGCCCCAGCTCGAGATGAGCGACTCGTGGGCGATCTCCCAGCGCGGCAGGCCGTTCACCGTGCGCGTGTGCAGCAGCCGGCCCTCGACGAGCATGCGCAGCGCCCCGCGCGAGACCTCATCCGACGCGTCCGCGAGGTCCTCCGCGCCACGCTCGATGCGCGTGCCCTCCGCGGTCACCAGCTGGATGAGCAGCCGCCGCGCCGCCGCGTGCTCCGCCGGGCGCATGCGCGCGAGCACGCCGTCCGCATGCCGGGACAGCGCGCCGGCCACGCCCCCCATCGCGTCCAGCGCCGCGCGCGTGATACGGCCCCGGGCCGCGTCCCGGCGCTCCCACAGCTCCGCGAGCGCGAACTGGAGGAGCGGGAGGCTGCCCACGCCATGCGCCGTGGAGGCGACCAGCGTCTGCACCAGCTCCGGTGACTCGAAGGCCACGCCCCGCGCGCGGGCCGGGCCGATGATGGCCTCGCGCACGCCCTCGGGCGACAGCGGCCGGAGGATGTAGAGCGCGCGCTCCGCCTCCTCTCCCAGCCCTGGCAGCGCGCACAGGCGCGTGAGGAAGTCGCCGCGCACGGCCAGCAGCACGCGCACCCCCGGCGACGGCAGGGCCAGCTCCCCCAGCACGCGGGCGACTTGCGCGGCCTGGCCGGGGTCGGAGAGGGTGAGCAGCTCCTCCAACTGATCGATGAAGAGCAGCAGCCCCCGTCCCCGGCCATGCGCCTCGCGCAGCGCCTGCCCCAGCCACGCGGGCGTGTCCGTGAGGGCGGTGACGAGCTCGGCCTCCTTCCGCCCCAGCACCGGCGCGAGCGCGGCGGCCAGCGCGTCGAGCGGGCGATGGCCGGGCCACAGCGTGACGATGTGCGGCTGCCGCCCGTCGCCCAGGTCGCCGGCCGCCACCCGAGGCAGCACCCCCGCGCGGCAGAGCGAGGACTTGCCCGTCCCGGAGTCCCCGGCGACGAGGACCTGCGGGCGCGTGCGCAGGCGCTCCAGCACCGCGCGGACGTCGCCCTCGCGTCCGAAGAAGAGCGCCCGGTGCTCGGCGGCGAACGGCGCCAGGCCCCGGTAGGGGTTCCCGGCGGCCAGCGGCGCGGGCGCGATGGAGCGCTCCAGGTGCTCCAGCGCCTCGCACAGCGCCTCCGCCGAGGCGAAGCGCTCCTGCGGCTCCACCGCGAGGCAGCGCAGGATGAGGGCGGCGAAGTCGGGGTCCACCTCCGGGCCCAGCGGGGCGCGGGGCGGCGTGTCCTCGGGCCTCCGCGACGCGCGGCGGGGCACCTGGCCCGTGCACAGCTCGTGGAGGATGAGGCCCAGCGCGTACAGGTCGCTCCGGGCGGTCGCGGGGCCTCCGGCGAGCAGCTCCGGCGCCAGGTAGGGCAGGGTGCCCACGAGCAGCGGTGCGCCGGACGCCAGCTCCGCGCCCACCTCGAAGCGCTCGGCGAGCCCGAAGTCGAGCAGCTTCACCTCGCCCTCGCGCGTGACGAGCGCGTTGGAGGGCTTGAGGTCGCGGTGCAGGACGCCCTGGCGGTGCGCCGCCGCCAGCCCCCGCGCCAGGCCCACGCCCAGGGACAGCACCCGGCGCCACGGCACCGGCAGGGGCAGCTCCGCGAGCGTCTCTCCGACGACGTACTCGGAGACGATGTACGGGTGGCCGTCCACCGCGCCCACGCTGAACACGCTGACGATGTTCGCGTGCTGGAGCCTCGCGAGCGCCCGGGCCTCGGTCGTGAACAGGTCGCGGAAGCGCGCATCCGGCCGCGCCGTCGCCATGAACTTCACCGCCACGCGCCGGTCCAGCGACGTGTCGTGCGCCAGGTACACGATGCCCATCCCGCCCCGGCCCAGCGGGCGCTCCAGGCGGAACGCGTCGAACGACGGCGGCGGCGCCCAGGGCTCCGGCTCCGGCGGCGGCAGGCGGTCCGTCTCCCGCGCGTCCGGAGGCTCCGGGTCCTCCGCCTCCGAGCGCCGGATGCCGGGCGTGAGCGTGGCCAGCAGGCCGCGGCACTCGTTGCACCCCGCGGCGTGGCGGTGCACCTGTGCCAGCGCCTCGTCCGTGAGCCGGTCCTCGAGGAGCTCGACCAGGACCTCGTCGGTCAGGCAGCTGGAAGCAGGCGCGCTCACGGAAGGTTCCGCCCCTCACGCTAGGCCACGCGGCGCGCGGCGTTCAATGACACGCGCGGACGCGGTGCCCCACACCCTGCGCGAGGCGCGCCTGGAGGGCGGCTCGGAGCGCGTCATGCTATGGCCTTGCGCATGTCCCAGGTGCCCGCACTGGCCGCGACCTTCCTCGCGCACGCGAAGACGCGCTTCGTGCCCCCCTCGCCGGAGGAGCTCGCCGCGCTCGACGCCCTGCTGACGCGCGCCTGGGAGGACGCGCAGGCGCGCTGGCCCAGCGTCACGCTCTCCGCCGAGCGCTTCGTGACCCACGTCGCGGAGCGGCTCCCGCCAGCGAGCCCCACCGCGCCCCTCGCGCCGCTCGTCTCCGGCCTGTCCCTGCCGGAGCTGTACCTGGCGTGCGCCTGTCTCCACGGCAGCGCCGCCGCGCACGAGGCCCTGGAGCGCCACTACCTGGCCCGGCTGCCGGAGCGGCTGCGGAGCCTCCGCCAGCCCGACGCGATGATCGACGAGGTCCGCCAGCGGGTGGGCGTGAAGCTCCTGGTCGCGAACACCGGCCACGCGCCGGCCATCGCGGACTACACGGGGCGCGGCGGCCTCTTGAGCTGGGTGGTGGTCATCGCCAGCCGCATCGCGAACAAGCTGCGGGGCCAGGAGCAGCCCTCCTCGGAGGACGACGCGGAGGAGCTGTTCAAGGCGCTGCCCGCGCAGGGGTTGGACCCGGAGCTGGACGTGATGAAGCGCCGCCACCACGCGGCCTTCCGCCAGGCCGTGGGGGCCGCCGCCGCCGCGCTGTCGGCCGAGGATCGCCATCTGCTCCGCCTCCACTTCGCCGACCGGCTCTCCACGTATGAGATGGCGCCGCTCTTCCGCGTCAACCAGTCCACCATCTCCCGCTGGCTGAAGCGGGTGCAGCAGCAGGTCTACACGGAGACCCGGCGCCGCCTCCAGGAGCAGCTGGGCCTCTCCACGGAGGACTTCCAGAGCTTCATCGCCTTCGTGGACAGCCAGCTCGACCTGACCTTGAGCCAGCTGCTCGGCGAGCGGCGCGAGCCCCCGTCGGAGGGCTGAGCTACCGCGCTCGCGCGGGGGCCGCCTTCGGGGGGCCATAGGACAGGTTGCGCAGCAGCGCGGCCCCGGGCTTCACGTCGCCGCGGCGCACCGCGCAGACCTCGCCGTCCTCGCGCGTGTCGCCCGTGTCCGCCTGGAACCGGCCGGGGCACTCCTGGAGGATGAGCTCCAGCGCGCGGCCGTCGCGGGTGCGGGAGAGGCAGGTGGCGCCGTCGGGGGCCCAGGCGGCCTCGAAGGAGCCCTTCGCCGGGTCCCACTCCCGCGTCACCTCCGTCGCGCGCTCCAGCACGCCCAGCCGGTCGTAGATGTCGATGGTGGTGTCCTGGCGCGTGTGGCTGCGGCCGTTGCCGCAGTAGTCCGCGCGCGCCAGCCGGGTGCACGCCTGGTGGAGGCCCGCCAGCGACTGCCCGTCGCGCGAGGCCCAGGGCGCGTAGCCCCAGGAGATGCACTTGGCGATGGCGCCGTTCTCACACGCGAAGGTGACCCGGTCCGGCGCGTCCGCGTGGGCGCCGCTCGCGTCCCACACGCCGCCCACCGCGAGCGCTCGCGGGGCGGGGGAGCGGTCCAGCGCGACGCAGGGGTTCTCCCACTCGCGCGCCACCGGGTTCCAGGCCTCGATGCGGTAGAAGACGCGGCTGGCGTCGTCCGCCGCGGGCTCCGCGCCGCAGATGGCCACCTCCACGGGCTTGCCGTCGCTGGCGGTGCCCTGGAGCACGGTGCCCACCACGTCGCTGGCCGTCGCTCCGGCCTCTGGCGCCGGCACCGGCCACAGGCGGCCATGGTCGAAGCGCAGGCCCCTCACCCCTTCCTCCGCCTGCCGGGGCGCGTCCAGCGAAGCGGACACGAGCACGCTGGTGCGCTCGTCCGTCGGCTTCTCCGGATCCCAGCTGCGCTTGGTGCCCCACAGCATCGTCCCCTGGGGCCGGGCGATGCGCTGGGCCGTCTGGGACTGGCAGCGGCGCGCGTAGCGCTCGGCGTCGGAGGGGGCGCTCACGGACCGGGCGGGCCCGGGCTTCGGGGCGGCGGGCGGCGCGGCCTGCACGCGCACGGACAGGAGCAGGAACAGGCACGCCGGCAGGGTTCGGAGGGACGTGTTCACGCCTCCGATGAGCCCCCGGGATGGAAATCGATGCACGGAATCCTCCCGCCCTGGACCCCGGGCGCTCAATCCCAGCCCCTCAGCTGGACGCGCACGCGCCGCAGCAGCAGGTCCCACTCCTGGCGCTTGAGGGTCGCCAGCACGCGCCCGGTGACGATGGTGAGGCCGGTGAGCGTCATCACCGCGAAGCCGACGCGGTGGTCCCGCAGGCCCGCGTCGAGCAGGTTGGCCACCACGTCCAGGAGGAGGAACAGCGTCCCCAGCGCGAGGTAGGCGCGGATCCGCAGCGCCATGCCCACCGCCACGCCCAGAAGACAGACGGCGCCAAAGACAATCGCATACGTCCCGTCCGCGGACTCGCCCATCCGGGCCGCCAGCTTCGCCGCCGCGGGCACGTACAGCAGGAGTCCGCCCAGGACGCGCACCGCGTTGCGCGCCGCGTGCGGGAGGCTGGACGTGAAGAGCTGCCCCATCATCAGGAGGAGCAGCCCGAGCGGGGCCAGGTACACCTCCAGGCCCTCCAGGCCGAACGCGAGCGCGGCGAGCAGCAGCGCCAGGTTGCAGGCGGCCGCGGCGAACGCACCGAACATGCGGCTTCGCTCCACCGCGCCCAGCGCCGCGTACAGCAGGCCGGAGCCTCCCGCGAACAGGGCGGCGTCGCCCGTCGCGTCGCCGGGGAGGACAACCGCCACCGCGATGGGCAGCAGCGCCGCGAACCGCCGCGTCGCCTGCTCCACGGGCCGCACGCCCGCCCTGCGCGCCAGCACCGTCACGCCGACGAGGACGAAGCCCAGCGACAGCGCGAAGAGGGCGTCATGCTCCGGGCGGAGGCCCTGCGCGTACAGCCCGCGCACCAGCGCGTAGACGCCCACCACCGCCACCTGCACGAAGTAGACATGGCGGCCCGTGTGCTCGCGCCACGCGGCGTGCAGCGCCACGCCCACGGCCAGCCCGATGGCCGCCAGCGCCACCGGCAGCACGTCCTCCGGGGCCCGGCCTCCCAAGGCGACGGCCGCGAGCAGCAGCGCGCTCGCCACCAGCCACAGGTCGCGGCCCCAGCCCATGCCTCCCGCGACCTCGTCCCGGCGGCGGGCCGTCACGCGGCGGGCGACGTGGAGGGCCAGCGCGCTCCCCGCGGCGGCCAGCGCCAACGCGGCTCCGGACCGGGTGAGGAGGTGCAGGTACCCGGGCGCTCTGGGGTGCATGCCCTGCGCGAGGACCGCCAGCCCCGTGGTCACGACGGCGCCTCCGGCGACCATGGTCCCGAGCCCCGCGATGAACCCGGCGAGCGCCCCGCGCCACTGGAACGCCGCGACGAGCAGCGCCGCCGCGAGCAGCCCCAGCGTCAGGGGGAGCGCGAGGGACCTCATCCATTCCCCCGCGAGCCCGTCGAGCATCGCCAGCACCAGGGTGGGGACGGCCAGGGTCGATGACGTGCGCCCTCCGACGCCCAGCGCATACACCGTCGCCGCGATGAAGGAGGGGAGCACGGCGAGGTGGGCGCGCAGCCGCGTCCGGCCCTCGTCGTGGCCGCGCCGCTTCGCGAGCCAGGGCGCGACGACCACCACCCCGAGCCCCAGCAGCGCCAGCGTGGGCCCCGGCCATGGCTCCAGGTGCGGCACCCGATGGGCCAGGGCATGGACCAGCAACAAGAGCCCCACGCCCACCACGCCGCGCCCGTGCCCGCGTGTGCCGCCCACGAACAGCCCGGCACCCGTGGCGAGGACGAGGACCGCCGCGAGCACGCCGGGCTGGAAGAAGGCCGCCGCCACCACGAGCGCCACGGCCGTGAGGGCTTCGCGGCGCAGGGCGTGGAGGAAGGGGCCCGGCCTGTCATCGGTGCCCAGGGACAGCAGCCGCCGGAAGAGCGCGCGGGCCGCGTCCAGCTGGGACACCGCGACCGCGAGCACCGCGTACACGAGCCCGGCGGCGGCAACGCCCGCGAACGCGTGCAGCCACAGGAGGAACCCGGTGCTGTGCGGCGGCATCCAGGCCGCCGGGTGGAGCCACCCCCGCTCGGGGCTGATGAGGTGCGCCGCCGAGGCGCGGATCCATTGCCCGTCGGGCGGCGCCAGGGCCATCAGCGGCCCCCCGAGCAGCGACTGCTGCGTGGCCCAGAGCGCGGCGCCGGGAAGCCCCAGCAGGAGCCCCGCGTGCGCCAGGAGCCGCGAACGGAACGAGGCCGCGAGCAGGACCCCCAGCAGCGCCGGTCCCAGCACCAGCAGCGGCGGCACCAGTCCCAGCGCGCGAGACGGATCCGGCAGGCCCACGACGACCGCGGAGCGCAGGAGCAGCACGGCCAGCACGGCCACGCCCAGGTGCGGCACCAGGTGATACAGCGGCCCGTGCCGTGGCCGCTCCAGTCGCTGGCCCACCCAGGGCCCCACGCGCCGCAGGGCCAGCGCCAGCACCCAGAGCGCGACGCCGACCAGCAGCACCCTCCAGGCGGACACCTCGGGCGGGAGCGGCCGGCCCGCGCGGTTGACGACCGCGGTGAGCGCGACGAACCCGCCGCCCAGGGCGAGCGTCACCACCGAGCCCCGCAGCTGGAACGCCACGAAGCCGCGCGACGCGAACGCCAGGAGCGCGCCGGCCGTGAGCAGCCCCCCCGCGAGCAGGGCCAGCGGACGCTCGGAGCCGTCGGGCGAGGCGACCCAGTTGAGGAGCGTGATGACCGTGAACGCGGCCTGCACGAGCGCCGCGCCCGCGAAGCCGTCCGTGAAGAGCGCACGTCCCCGCGCGCCGAAGGGCAGCGGAGCGAGGTCCATCAACCGCCGGCCCTTCGCCTTGTCGAAGCCCGGGCCGCGAAGCATCGCGACGAGCGCGAACCCCAGGCCCAGCCCGGACGCCACGAGCGCCGCCCGCGCGGAGGCGAAGTCGGAGACCGTGCCCGCTGCCTGGGACACCGTGAGCGCGAGCGCCGTGGCAGCGAGGAAGCTGACGGACCGGCTGCCCTCGCGCCGCACGCGGAGCAGCAGCACCCCCGTCAGCAGCGCCATGGGCACGCAGGCGAGGACCGTCGCCCGGAAGGCCGAGCCCCCCGCGAGCACGCCCGGCAGCACGGGCGCGACCCCCAGGGCCCGCGCGACCCCGAGCGCCGCGATGCCCAGCGACAGGTCCTCCAGGGGCCGGAGGGCGTTGCGCAGCCCCTGGCGCTCCGCCCACGCGGACTGCGCCAGCCCGCCCACGCCGTAGAGCACCGCCGCGAGCGCGAAGACGCCCAGCCCCGCCGCGCTGGACGCGAGCCACGGCGTCCCTCCCACGGCCGCGAGCGCCCCGAACAGCAGCGCGACACCGCCCAGGGAGTGGAGGCCCCGCCACCGCCACCGCCCCGCGAGGTGGGCCGCGCCCGCGATGACCGCGCCCGCGGCCGCCCGGGGCCAGGGCGCGTCCGTTCCATGGAGCCACGCCAGCACGGAGAAGGCAGGCATCGTCGCCAGCGAGACGACGACGCCCCAGGCGAGCAACCGGCTGCGAAGGAACGCGGAGGGCGTCCCGCGCGCCAGGAGCAGCAGCCCGGCCGCCACCGCCGCGACGCCGAAGCACCACCACGCCGGCACATCCGGCGCCTGCACGCGCGCGACCAGCGCCCCCGCGAGCAGCGCCGCCATGGCGGCCGGATGCACCAGGGCCCGCCGACGGAACTCCAGCAGGAAGAAGACGAGCGTGGCCAGCACCGGCGCGCAGGCGGACGCCACATCCACCCAGACGTCCTCGCCCGGGTCTCGCGAGAAGGCGCCCAGCGCCCCCGCGACCGCGCCGCTGGCCACCACCGCGTGCGCCAGCGTCTCGAACACCGGGGCCGCGCGAGGCGCCGCCGCCCGGATGGCCTCCGACGACGCGCCCGCCGCCACCACCGCGCCCAGCGCCACCGCCCACAGCACGAGCCCCGCGAACAACGGGCTCCCCGGGTCCAGCGCATCGAAGCCGGAGGGCCCGCTCACCACGCAGAAGACCGCCAGCCAGATCGCGCCGTAGAGCGCGGCGCCCGCGCCGACGAACGAGGCCCGGCCCGCCTCCGCCGTCCGCGCCCGCCACACCGCCGCCCCCAGCGCCCCCACGCCCGCGAACGCGCACAGGGCCCGCGGCCAGGGCGCGTCATCCCAGCCCATCAGCGGGAGCCCCGCGAAGAGCGAGGGGAACAGCGCCACCGCGAAGGTCCCGGCGGAGGTCCCGGGCCACAGCCGCCCGGCGGCCCGCAGCGGCAGGAGCGCGACGGCGGCGACCCCGAGCGCCGTGGGCACACCGACCGCGGGCGTCAGCGCCACCAGGGCCGACAGCGCGACGAACACCACGGGCAGCAAGCCGAGCCCGATGCCCGCCAGGACGCGCCCCGCCGACCGCGAGCGCCGCGACAGGAACGCGCCCAGCCCGATGAAGGCCGCGTGGTAGCCCAGCAGCGCGCCCGTGACGATGAGCTGCCGGGGCACGCCCCCCAGCGCCCGCCACGCCTCGCGCACGCCCATGAGCGAGCCGCCCAGCACCAGCACCGCGCCGAGGAACCACCAGAGATACTCATGGAGGCGGGGAGGGTTGTCGCCCTCGTCCAGCGCGATGACCGCCTCCAGGCCGCTGCCTCCCAGCGAGTCCAGGTGCCCGCGGCCGAACAACGCCTGCCCCGAGCCCAGCGCCGACCCCAGGTCCTCCTCGGTGGAGGACTCGCCGTCGTCCACCTCCATCACCCGCCGCCGCGCCGCCTGTTCCCGCTCCGCCCGGGCCGTCTCATCCAGCGAATGCGCGAGCGAGGCCAGCCACCCCGGACGCCACCCGCCCGCGCGCCTCAAGGAGCTCGCGACGTCATCCGCCCACGCCTCGACGCGGGCCGCGGAGTCGAGCTCGGGGGAGGGGTCGGGCTCGCGGACCGCCAGGGCCAGGGGCGCGGGCTCCCCTGGAACGCTCGCGCCCCCTTCAGGAGGAGCGACGAGCGACGCCTCCAGGCGCTCCGCCGTGTCCGGGTCCAGCAGCCCGTCGGAGCGCCAGCGCTCGATGCGCCGTCGCATCCTCGCCAGCACGAAGTCATCCAGGTGCCGCCCGGCGGCGGGCACGAGGGCGGCGCCGCACTCCGGGCACAGGGGCCCGGAGTCCGTCGCGCGCGGTTCCGTACAGGCAGGACAGAGCATGTGCGTCAGCATACCGGGCCGCGCGCTCCCGGAGCGC